>CANRFI010000029.1 GCA_947629855.1 uncultured Clostridia bacterium | reverse complement strand
ATTGGATCTGGTAATACTTCTCTTTTTGCTATATATCCTTTTCTTGGCACTATTCTTCCCTCCTTAATTTTTATTTGATGTTTTATTTTTGAAAACATCTAGGTACTCTCAAGAAATTTTAATTTCTTGCGCATAGCACTTATTTATTCTAAATTTAAGTACCTTAAATTGTAGATGAATTAACAAGCACTATTTTTTGCTAAGTTTTATTTTTTAGGTTTCTTAGCTCCATATTTAGAACGCGCTTGCATTCTATCTTTTACACCTGCTGTATCAAGTGTTCCTCTGATAATATGATATCTAACACCTGGAAGGTCTTTTACTCTACCTCCTCTTATTAATACAACACTGTGTTCTTGTAAGTTATGTCCTATACCTGGTATATAAGATGTAACTTCATAACCATTAGAAAGTCTAACTCTGGCAACTTTTCTTAAAGCTGAGTTTGGCTTTTTAGGTGTAACTGTTTTTACTACTGTACATACTCCTCTTTTTTGTGGAGCTCTATTGTTAGTCATCTTTTTTTCCTTAGAGTTCCATCCATGTTGTAGAGCTGGTGCAGTTGATTTTGTTACTCCTGTTTTTCTTCCTTTTCTTACTAATTGATTAATTGTTGGCACTTAAATTTCACCTCCTATTTTTTCTGTTTATTGTTACGGAATTACATATTTCACGCAATTTATCATAACGCCTTATATTGTATCACGATAAAACCAATAAGTCAATAAAAAACTTGGAAATTTTTTCATTCCAAGTTTTTATTTTTATTGTTTTTTATCTTTCTTCTCCGTCTAAGTCATCTTCTTTATCAAAATAATATGCATCTTCTTCTTGTTTTTCTTGACTTTCGTGCAATTCTTTTAATTCTTGAGCTTGTTCTTCGTTTTCAATTTTTCTAGCTGCAAATTGGCGTGTTCCATCTGCATCTTTATAAAATTTATCTTGTTTTAGGCTTTCTACAAACTCATTTTCCCTTATTCTATGTTCAATACCTCTATCTTTTAATTGATTGTAAGTTCTTGCTACTACTTCTTCATCTTCTCTTGTTGGTAATTTTAATACTTTTTCACCAACTAATTTTCCAAATATTCTTGAGAATAATTTTCTTTTATATTCTCCTACTTGTTTTGCAATTCCATATCTTTCATATAGTCTAGCATATTTTCTAATTTTTAGTTTATCTTCTTCAAATACTTCTGATTGAGTTATTGTACCCCATATTCCCATTTGTGCTAAGTCTTTCATATCATACTCTAATGCAAATCCACTTTTATTTCCATTTTTAACATTTTCTATACTAGAAACATATTTATACATTAAGTGATCTATTTTTTCTATATCATCTTCATTTTTTGCTTTTGTCATTGCAGAATATATGCTTGAAATAACTGCTCCGTCTAAATTTTCAATTATTTCTTTTTTTTCTTGTTTTGATTTTTCTGAAAGGTAATCAGTACATTTAGCACTTTCTAAAACATAATCTAGTTTTTCTTCATAATTTAATTGAGTTCCTGTATTTATTTTTTTGCTTGGAATTTTGTATTTTTGATCACCTATAAATATTTTTCCTGATCTACCAATTACAATTTTGTATTCTTCTTCTGTCTCCATTGTAGGCGCTGTTGTAGGTGCTGTCGTTGGTGCTGTTTTAGGTACAGTTGTATGTACTATTGTTGGTGCTGATGTTGGCACTGATATTGGTACAGTTGTATGTACTATTGTTGGTGCTGATGTTGGCACTGATGTTGGTACAGTTGTATGTACTATTGTTGGTGCTGATGTTGGCGCTGATGTTGGTACAGTTGTATGTACTATTGTTGGTGCTGATGTTGGCACTGATGTTGGTACAGTTGTATGTACTATTGTTGGTGCTGATGTTGGTACAGTTGTTGGTGTTACTGTTGGCACTACTGTTGGTACTGGTATTGTTACTTTTTGTATTTTTTCTTCTACACCTAGTTTTATTGCATATTCTTCAATATTTTTTTCGAATTCATCTAATTTAGCACTTTCTTCAAAGTGTTTTGTTTGATAATCCAATAATTCTTGTTTTATATTATTTTTTGCACTTTCAGCACTTTTTTCTGCTTGTTCTAGAAGTTCGTTTGATAATTCTCTAGTTTTCATAGATTGTAATTTTCTATCTACTTCTTTTTGTTTTTCTAATGATTTTAATAGCATTTCTTGGTATTTCTTTTCTGATGCTTCTCTAATCATTAATATTTGCTCTTTAGAATATACTAAAGAATTTGTTGTCATTTCATCAAATTCATCTTTGTCCATTTTTAGTTGTTCAAGTTCTTTTTGTCCTTCTTCTACAACTAATATTTTTGTTTGCTTATGCAATTTTTCATTTTTTGTATCGATTTCCTTTTGTTTCTTTTCTGACAATTTCATTGATTCTGATATTTTTTTCATTAAGTCTACTAATTCTTCATAACTTAATTTGTTCTCTTCCATATTTTTCTCCCTTCGTTTTTGGATATAAATAAAATACCTCTATCAAATATTTTACCATAAAATATTATTTTTTGCAATCATTTTATGTAAATTAATGAAATTTTGTTATTTTAATGCATTTTTGTTAAATAAATACGTTTTATCATTTGGTTTTATCTTTCCTGCCATTTCATTATATTCATAAGATTTTTCCCTATCTCCTATCCAATAATAGCATACACATAAATTAATATAAGGAATAAATTCATTGTAGTCTACATTAGCATCCCCATTTTGTTCTACATTTTTCTTGTTTTTTATGGCTTGGTTAAACCAAAATATTGCTGTATTATAATCTTTCCTTTCTAAAAATATTTCTCCTATTTTGCAACAGCACTCTGAACCAGGTATTTCATTTTTTAAAATTATAAATAATGCATTTAATCTTTTATCATTATCTCCAATAATTCTATAACAATCTGCTAATTCTAATGCAGAAGCATATATATAGTTTCTTTTGAATTTATAATCTTTTTCATACTTTTTTATATATTTTTCATAACATAAAATGGCTTCTTGATATCTTTTTAAACAGTATAATTCTTTTGCATAACAATATTCTTGCCTGTCATCTAATTCTTCTCCATCTTCTAACATTTTTTCAAATATTTTTAAATTTCTGTTAACATCTTTTACTTGTTTTTTCTTGTGTGTAATAGAAATATCTACTTTTTCAATTTTTCCTGTTGGTATAATAACTTCGTGTATTGGACTTACCCACTGATAATTTTTACTTCTTTTTAATAATCTTGCTCTAACTTGTACTAATGTTGGTATATTATTTTCATCTACTGTGTAGTTATATTTCATTTGATATAAATCAATACTGCCATCAAGTTTTTCTTTTAATTGTTTTAATTTATTTAGGTCAGGTTCTAAAATTATATCATCTGCATCTAACCATAATATATAATCTTTAGTGGCTTTTGAAAATGAAAAGTTTCTCGCTTTAGAAAAATCATTTACCCATTTAAAATTATATAACTTGTCTGTATACTTAGAAGCAATTTCTTTTGTTCTATCAGTTGAGCCTGTATCTACTATAATAATTTCATCTACTAAATCTTTTACACTATCTAGACATCTGGCTATGACATCTTCTTCATCTTTTACTATCATGCATAAAGATATTTCTTGCATATTATACATCACCAAATATATCTTATCAATGCAAATTATTAATGTCAATAATTTAACAAATTCTTATTATAAATGTAATATTTTAGAAATATTTGTTAAAAAATTGTTAATAAAAATTGCCACTCAGAGTGGAGCTTTTATAAGTTATCTAAACTTCTTTGTGCTAATTTTTCGTATCTTTGTTTTTTATCTTTTATTTTTTTCCCTTCTAATTCTGGTAAAATACCAAAGTTTGCATTCATTGGTTGGAATTTTTCATTTGAGGTTGAAATATATTTTGCTAAAGCTCCAATTACTGTATATTCTGAAAATTGGTGCTTTTTTACTCCATTTTTAAAAACATCTGAGGCGTTTAAGGCTGCAACTAACCCTGAAGAAATTGATTCTACATATCCCTCTACTCCTGTTATTTGTCCAGCGAAATATAAGTTTGGTATGGATTTTAAATTATAAGTTTCATCTAATAATCTGCTAGAGTTTATGTATGTATTTCTATGCATTACTCCATATTTAACAAACTCTGCTTGTTCTAAACCTGGAATTTTACTAAATACTTTTTTCTGTTCACCGAATTTTAAATTAGTTTGAAATCCTACCATATTATATAAACTTGCTTGTTTGTCATCTTGTCTTAATTGAACAACAGCATATGGTCTTTTACCTGTTCTTGGATCATCAAATCCAACTGGTTTTAAAGGTCCAAATCTTAAAGTATCTAATCCTCTTTTTGCCATAATTTCTATTGGCATACAACCTTCAAATATTTCTTTTTTTTCAAATTCGTGTAGTGTTACTATTTCTGCATTAATTAATTCTTTATAAAAATTTTCATATTCTTCTTTGTTTATTGGAAGATTAATGTAATTTTGATCGTCTTTTTGATTACTTAGCCTTTGCTTCCATTGTTCTATTGTTTCACTTTTTTTCTTTTCTTGTAAATATCTATTCCCATAAAAAGCAATCTCAAAATTAATGCTTTCTTTTTCTATTATTGGTGCTGATGCATCATAAAAATATAACTTATCTTGTGAAGTTATTTCTTGTATTTGTTTAGCAAGTTTGTCTGATGTTAAAGGTCCTGTTGCTATAATAACTATTCCTTCTTTTATCATTTGTTTAATATCTACGACTTCTTTTTTTACAATTTCAATATATGGATTTTTTTCTATTTCTTCTGTTACTTCTTTAGAAAAAACATCTCTATCAACTGCTAAAGCTTGTCCAGCAGGTACTTTTGTTTTATCTGCTATTTTAATTAATAATGAATCTAGCCTTCTTAATTCTTCTTTTAATAATCCACAAGCATTTGTAAGTAAATTTGACTTAAATGAATTACTACATACGATTTCTGCTAAATTTTCATTACTATGTGCTGGAGAATATTTTTCTGGTTTCATTTCATATAATCTTACTTTTATTTTTTGTTTTGCGATTTGGTATGCAGCTTCACAACCTGCTAAGCCTCCACCAATTACTGTTATATAATCTTTCATTTTATTTATTTCCTTTACTTATAAATAGTGAGCAGGAAACTCCTGCTCACCGTAACTATTTTTGTCAGCCTTCTTTTGGAGCTTCTTTTTCACAGTGTTGATTCCCTACTGTGCAAGAAGTTTTACAAGCAGACTGACAGGAGGTCTGGCATTCACCACATCCACCTTTTTTGAGCGTTTCGGAGAGTTTTCCTCCTGTCAACGTTTTTACGTGTTCCATCTTGTCCTTTCCTCCTTTCTCGCCAAAAATAGTTACGATTTCTATTGATTTAGAAATCGTAACTATTATAACACATATATATAATTAGTTCAACTAAAAGGTGTTTTGGGGTTGCACAGCCTCAAAAAAATCTTAACTAAATAAATTCATTATTTCCTCTTTTGATAATTTACTTATAAATGATGTTTTTGTGCTTAACATATTGTCTACTAATTTTGCCTTTTTTTGCTGTAACTCATATATTTTCTCTTCAATTGAATTTTTTGTGATTAATTTGTATACTTGAACATTCTTCTTTTGTCCTATTCTGTATGCTCTATCTGTTGCTTGATTTTCTGCTGATGCATTCCACCATGGATCATAATGTATTACCATATCTGCTCCTGTTAGGTTTAATCCTGTTCCTCCTGCTTTTAAAGATATTAGAAATACTTTTATTTCTGGATTTTGATTAAATTCTTCTACTAATTTTATTCTTTCTTCTACTTTTGTGTTTCCTGTTAGTTTGAAATAAGTTATTCCTCTTTGTTGCAATTGTTTTTCTATAATTTCAAACATTGATGTATAACCAGAAAATAATAAAATTTTGTGTCCACTTTCAGTTGCATCTTGTACTATTTCCATACATTGCTCTAATTTACTGCTTTCTCCTTCATAGTTTTCAATAAATAATGATGGATGGCAACATATTTGTCTTAATCGTGTTAAAGCTGCTAATATCTGCATTTGACTTCTTTCATAACCATTTAAATCAATTTCTTCTGCTATTTCTTGTTTTGCTTGTGCTAAATAATTTAAATAAATATTTTTTTGTTCCTCTCCCATTTCGTTATTTAAAATTGTTACTGTCTTGTCTGGAAGCTCTGTCAATACTTCCTTTTTTGTTCTCCTTAATACAAATGGTTCTATTAGCATTTTTAGTTTTGACATTACATCTTCGTTTTCTTCCTTAATAATTGGCACTTCATACATTGATTTGAATTTTCTATAAGTGAATAAATAGCCAGGCATTATAAAATCAAAGATTGACCATAATTCTGCAAGTGAATTTTCAATTGGTGTTCCTGTTAAAGCATATTTTGTATCTGCATTTATCTGTTTAACTGATTTTGCATTTTGAGTATTACTATTTTTTAGATATTGTGCTTCATCTGCTATAATATACCTAAATTTATATTCTTTTTCTAGATATAATTCAATGTCTCTTTTTAATAAGTCATAAGATGTTATAATCAAATCATAATCATCTATTTGAGAAATTTGTGATTTTCTTTCTTGCAAGTTGCCTTTTATTACTAATGTTTTTAATTCTTTTGTGAATTTTTTTGCTTCGTTTTGCCAGTTTAATGTTAATGAGCTTGGGCACACTACTAAACTTGCTCTTTTATTTTTGCTATGTTCAATTTGTTCTTGTCCTGGAATTAGGTCTCCATCTTGATCATCATTTTCCACATAATCCACAATAATTGATAACATTTGTATTGTTTTTCCGAAGTCCCATATCATCTGCTAAAATTCCACCAAATTTATATTTATCTAAAGTTTTTAACCATTTAAATCCTGTTTTTTGATAATATCTTAAAACTGTTTCTAAATTTTCTGGAACTTTTAATTCTTCTTCTAATTGTTCTTTGTCCATTCCATTTATAATTTCTCTATAACTTGAGTTTTTTATAATTTCAGAACCTTTTATTTCTTTTAAAAGCGTATTCAAATATAAACTTCTATTTATTGGTAATTTTACTTCTCCAGATTCCAATTCTTTGTAATCAATATCCATTCCTGTAACTAACTTATTTAGAAAGTCTATCTGTTTATTGTCTTCTAATGTTATAAAACTGCCATCTTTTAATCTATAGTATTTTTTCTTTAGTTCATATTTTTCCATTATGCTTTTTAATTCTTTTGCATTAATATTGATATTTTTCAAATCAATTGATAGTAGATCATTTTCTACTTTTACTCCTATACCACCTATTTTAGGTTGTATAATTTGCTTTGTTTTAAATTTGTCTGTTACCATTATTTCAAATTTTTGCATATAAAGATTTATATCTTCTGATAGAAATTCATATATTTTATCATTATTTGGTAAGATAAATCTTAGGTTTTGACTATCAAACATAAAACCTGTTTTTTTAAATATGTTTAATGCTTTTGTTTCTTGAATTACGTTTCGAGGAAAGTTTACTTTTGTCTTTTCATCTAATGGATTGAATTCATTTTCTCCATATTGGAATTTTACTTCTGCAATTAAGTAGTCCTTTTCGTTAAAATCTAAGTATGCTTTTACTTGTAATTCTTGTGGTCGATAATTTTTTATTTCTTCTTCTGGTATATTTTCAATCTTAATTGCACCTTTTACTTTTGGAATAACTATTGAAAATAGCTGTGTTAGTTCATCTTTTCCTAACAATACTTCTGTAATATAATTTTGTCTAAATAATTCTAATAATCTGATATTTGTGTTTTCAAAGTTTTTTGTTACTCTGTACATTTTTTTATTATCTAATACATATTTATGTTTTTTCCCTTTGATAATAGTTACATTGAAAATTTCTATATTAGGTGTAATAGAATATTTTTCTTCGCCTATTTTTTTTAATTTAAATTCTATTTTAGGTTCTTCTTCTGTTAATTCTATTTCTTCTATATTGTAATCTTTTTGGAATAATACTTTTTGACCTTTTAATACTTCGAATAGGTCATCAATACCAGTATTTCCTAAAATTATACTTGTATCACTTAATGCTTTTCCATAATAGCGATAATTACTATTTGAATTAGAGTTAGCATATTTTATAACTTCGGCATATTTTAAAATAAAATCTAATAATGGCCTACTTTCATCTTCAAACATTTCTGGTGTATGTATAAATTGTAATTTTTCGCCATATTTATAAAACTCTTTTTCTATCATCCTTGTATAAAATTCTGATAAGTCTTTTATTTTATACATTTTATTTGTTCCGATTTTAAATTCAACTTTCATATCTCCTGAAAATTTGTCATAGATAATCTTAGGTTCAATTTTTATAGTTCCTTCGTTTTTTAAAATAGTTTCTTCTTCTACTCCAATTCCATTGACTTCTTCATTGTAAAAGATATTGACTATTTGTTTAAAACTTCTATAATTATCTTTTAAAGGCTCTTTGCTCACTTGTGCTTTCCTCCTTTTCTCGGCTAATAATTATATAATATTTTTCTGAAAAAATCAAGGTTTTTATTTTAAGGTCTTTAATGACCTTTAATAGCTATATTGATTAGTCTTATTGTACGAAATTATAATGCAGTTTTTATAATACAAAAAAAGTTGATGTATTAATTATTAAAAATATTAATACACCAACTTTTTGTTACACAACTTTATACATTTTGGGGATTTTTAAGTTGTTCTACACATTAATTTCCCTTTATTTTGTTTTTGTTCTTTATAATGTTTAGTAATTAATTCATCTAATTCAATGCTAAGTTGATAGATTATGCTATAATCTTCGCCTTGCTCGATGCTTTTATTTAATTTATCTCGTAATTTACAAATATCATCATTTAACATATACCAATCACATCCTTTTATATTTATAAATTACCACATAATTTTCTTAAAGTCAAGTATTTTCAAGGCTTTTTGTCAATTTTCGTGTGACCTTTTATGACTTTTTTCGACATTATTAAATAAAATAAAACGATATTTTTTATTTTTTACAAAAAATACCGTTTTTATTACATATTTTTTTTGCTTTATTTTTATACTTTTTTTAACTTTTTACAATTGAAAGAACCATCTTTTCTTCTTTAAAGACATCTTTCAATATTTGCTCTAAATATTCTACATTAATTTGCTCAATTTCCTCTAAATAGTCAAAGCTATTTATTCCTCTTATATAATCTGCTAAAAACATTCTTGCAATATCTTGAACATCATTATATTCTTTGATATATCCACCATATATCATTTTTTTAATTCTTTCAAAGTCTTCTTTATTAATGCCTTCTTGTTTTAATCTATTTACCTCATCTTTAAATCTTTTATAAATTTCTTCTGGATTGTTTGATTGTCCTGTAATTAAACAGTGAGCATAAATATTAGTAAATTCATATTCTAAGTTTGGTTGCGCATAAGTTAGTTCTTTATTATAAAGTTCTTTATATAAATTTGAACTTCGACCTAATATTAAGTTTAATAAGATTTCTATTGCCAAGTGTTTTTTTACAAGTTCTCTTTTTTCTTTACAATTTATAGTATCTTTTATTCCTATTACGTACATTGCTTGGCTTACTTCTAATTTTTCTTCAATTTTGTCTGTTACAATCTCATCTGGTTCAGCTGGATAGATTCTTTTTATTTCTCCAGTTGGTTTAGTGTTTATTAATCTTTTCTTTACTTCTTCCAAAATTGCTTCTGGTTCAAAATCACCACATATAACCATTGTCATATTTGATGGGTTATAAAAAGTTTGATAGCATTTATATAATATTTCTTTATCAATTTTGCTAATTGTTTCAATTGTGCCTACAATATCAATTTTTACAGGATTATTGTGATACATTGCCTTCATAGCATTTAAATATACTTTCCATTCAGGATAATCATTATACATCATAATTTCCTGACCAATAATTCCTTTTTCTTTTTCTACATTTTCATCTGTAAAATATGGATGTTGCACATAATCCATTAGTTCATCCATTGCTTCATAGAAATTATCTGTACATTCAAATAAATATGCTGTATGGTCATTTGTTGTATAAGCATTTGCTTCTACACCTAATGCAGTTAAAACATCTAAACTATTGGTTCCATTTTCTTGTTCAAACATTTTATGCTCCAAAAAATGCGCTACTCCATTTGGAACATTTGTAATTTCTTCTTCTCCAGGAACAACAAAGCTACTTTCATTTGAACCATAATGCGTTCCCCAAATCATATACTTTTTTTGAACTCCTTTTTTGGGAATTACAATTACTGTCAAGCCATTTTCAAGCTTTTCTATATATACTTTTTCTTTTACTTTAGAATTTTCTATAATCTGCATTCTATTTCCTCCTTAATTTAGTCTTTTAAGAAATAAATTGTATTGATTGCTACATTTTGTGCTATATTAATAACATTTTCTTTATCTACTTGTTCAATCTTTTCGATATATTCTTTTATATTAATATCACTTTGTGATAGTTCTTGTCCGAAATAATAAGTAATTCCCGTATCTTGTTCATCATCAATTGTATTTATTGTTGCTATTATTCCTTTTTTCGCATTTTCTATATCTTCATCTGTAAAGTTACCTTTTTTCATATCTTCAATCTGTTGTCTTATTAATTCTAAGGCTTTTTCATAATTTGCTATTTCAATTCCGCAATTTATAAAAATATTATTTTTATAACGTAAATAGCTTGAACTTGCTACATAAGCTAAATGTGCTTTTTCTCTTACATTTTGGAACATCTTAGAATTAGCACTTCCACCTAAAATGCTATTGTATATTAAAGTATCATATCTTAAGTCATCATTATTAAGAGATACATCTAACCCTAATACAAGCTTTCCTTGTGTTACTTCCATTGATTCTGTTACTATTTTTTCATCTGTTGGAAGCTTTTTGTTTAATTCTTTTGGAAGTATAAAGTCCGGATTTCTTTCTTGTAATTTTTGTATATTTTCATTGTTTTGTAGTTCTTGTAAGATTTTATCATCAATTTGACCAGATACAAATATATCAATTTTACAATTTTTTATTAATTCTTCATAATATGAATATAGATTGCTTCCATTTATGTCTTTTAAATCTTCTATATAACCTAATTTATATAACCCAAAAGGACTATTAGGATACATTTCTTCAATACATCTATCTATACTGTATCTTGCTTTATTATCAATTTTTCCTTCTATTCTTTGCTTTATATTATTTTTTTCTTGCTCTACATACTCTGGTTTAAAGCTATTATTTTCTATATATGGATTAAATACTATATCTAATAATTTTTCTAAAGATACTTTTAAAATATTCTCATTTTTTTGTGGTAGGAAATTGTCATTTACTGTTTCAATATAAAATTTTAATACTTGATTATCTCCTGTTTTATCTAATCCACAGTCAAAACTTGCCCCATACATTTCTTCCATTACTTTACTTATTTCTTCTTGTGAAGGCATAGTTTTAGAGCCTCTTCTTAAAATCGCTGAAATTACTGCATTTTTTGTTACGTTTTCCCTTGTAAGTTTAGTTGTTAAAAATACAGCTATTAAGTTTGTTTTGAATTTATCTGTGTAAATCGAATGAAGTTTAATTCCTTTTTTTAATTCTGTTTTCTTATATTCCATTGTTTTCCTCCTTTTGTTTATTATACTACATTTTTATTTTATTATACCTTTACTGGTTGTTTTTTTACTTAGAACAAAAAAACGCCAAAAAAGTGATGCCAAAAAGCACCACTTTTATTTTCCTAAAATTTTCTTTTTCTTGCTGCCTCTGATTTTTTCTTTCTTCTTACACTAGGTTTTTCATAGTGCTCTCTTTTTCTTACTTCTTGAAGCACTCCGTTCCTTGCGCATTGCCTTTTAAACCTTTTTAAGGCATCTTCTATATTACCATTATTTACTTTAATCTCTGACATTTATATTCCCCTCCTTCCAGTCAATACAAAAACTGTATTTGGGATAACCCTTTTAATGATATTTATTATACATTAAAGCATTTTACTTGTCAATAGTTAGAATTCAAATAATACTGATTTCTTTTCTTTTAGTGATTTTTTGACATCAATTATTCTTTGGTTACTTGATCCACGAAAACGTAATTTTATGTCTTTTTTGTCTTCTTCGAATTTTCCGGTCTACTATAACATCTAAGTATGATAGTAATTCTGGAGTTTCTTTCCAGTTTTTACACATATTTTCAATAATGTCTTTATCAAAAGTATATCCTGTGTAGCACCATATGTTCTTTTCAGGAAATTTTTCTTTTACTTGTCTAAGTAAAGGTAAAAGCCCTTGTTGATTTACATGCTCCAAAGGCTCTCCTCCTAGTAATGATAATCCTGCTACATATGGATGGTCCAATTCTTCTAATACTTTATTTATTTCTTTATCAGTGAATTCTTTTCCATAATTAAAGTCCCATGCTTCACTATTAAAACAGTTTTTACAGTGATGCGTACAACCACTTACGAAAACAGATACTCTAACACCTAAGCCATTTGCAATATCGGCTTTTTTTATATCAGCATAATGCATTATGAAAATAATCCTCCTATCCAACTAAATAATGGATTTTCAAATAATAATTCTCTCATCCATCCATTTGTGAATGGTATGAACCATAAAGCAATTCCAACAATAATTATAACTATAATTGTTAATACAAAAGCTATTGCATCTTTCCTTGTTACTTCTTTTATTTCTTCCCTTTTTTCTCTATTTTTAATTAAGTCTATTAAATTTCTTGTTAATTCTATAATAGAATTAAATGTTCCTGTCTTTTTAGTTTTTACTCGCTTTGGCTCAGCTTCTACTGTTTTTCCTTGTATATTATTTGTCTCTTCTTGGAAATTTTTATTGTTAGTTTGTTGTTTTTGCTTTATTTCTTGCTTTTCTAGTTCACTATCATATTGCTCTTTTAAGAACTCATTTGATAAAATTCTATATGCTTCATTGATTTCTTTTGTTTTTCTTTCTGCATATTGCTGTTTTTCTCCACTATATAAATCTGGATGATATTTTTTTATTAATACTTTATATGCTTTATCTATTATTTCTTTTGAAGCTTTTCTATTTACTTCTAATATTTC
>CANRFI010000028.1 GCA_947629855.1 uncultured Clostridia bacterium | reverse complement strand
TTGCAATTAAAATTTTTACAAATTTAAATGTAATTTTTATAAATATTTAATAATAATTTTAAAATAATTTTCTAATTATAATATTATAAAATAATTTCATTTTATAAAGCTTCAAAATCGTTTTTAAGACATTTTTATATTTAACTCATAAAGTTAATCATTTGAAATTTAATTTGAATATTAAAAAATATTATCTATATAATGTAAATTTACTAAAATGTTGTAAAATCAATGATTTTTAGAAAATGCTGAAAAACGCCTAAAAAAACGACGCACGAGAATCGATTTTAAGGCGTTAAAAAAAAAAAGCAATATAACTTGTTGCCTATAAATCGGAGCAAAATGCTGAAATATAAGGATTTCATAAATTTTTGTAAAAACATTATAAGAATGATTTAAAATTTTATATAATTAATAAAATATAAAATGATACCAATTAACTAGAAAACCTTAAAATATTGACGCGTGAGAATCCATTTTAAGAGGTTTTTATAAAAAAGACATATAGTTTGTTGAATAAGACAGTCTACAAATGGCTTAAAAACAATGAAATAGGACCTTTATTTAAAAAAAGCCCTATCTCTATTTGCACAAAACTGTCGTTTTGTGTTTCTTTACTACTCTCTGTAAGCTTATACGGAAATAATTGTCATTATAACGAGTTATACTATATCTATCAAACTCTTTGCCGGTGTTCAAAAAGTTTCATAGGAAGTCTAATCAATTAAAATCATATTAAATTATTCTATTAAATTGGCTTTACTAAAAACACCGGGCGTAAAACCAAAAAATATATAAAAAATACAATCCAAATTTTAGACCCCCATATGAGAAAATTAAGAGAAACCTCCAAATGCTTTTATATCAATACTTTTAGAAACTATGTTTCTAAGATGTTAATATGTCAAGTAAAAGTAATTTCTCTGAAGTAAGATATATCATAAAAAAATAAAAAAATCAAGATTTTTTTACAAAAAAAATAAATATTATTAAAATATTCCAGGTGCACCTGGAACAAGACAATATAAAACATCAAAAAAATTATTCTACGAATACAGTAAAAATGCTATCCTTTAATGTCTTACGCATTTTTACTATTTTTTTAATGTTTTTTAAAATTAGTTTTTATAGTTTCAAAAGTATCATAACTTTCAATAATACTTAATTTTCCTTTACTTAATTTAGTAAATAATAAAGGTGCTTCAAAATCTTGTGTATCATTATTCCATTTTATACCATCTCCATCATTATGCCTATTAATTAATATAGCAGTATGTAAAACAGGAAGAGCTATCATATTACAACTAATTTGAAATCTAACATATCTACGAAAAGTAATATTAATTTCAGACCACTCCTGAGCAGTAGTAATAAAAATTATCTTTCTTTTTCGTAATTGGGAAATAAAAGATAAAATTTCTCCAGCCATTTTCTGTTGCTTTTCAAGAATGGTAAAAATTTCATCATATAAAATAAGAACATTCTCATCATTATCTTTAAACTTAGTACAATAATCAATAATATCATAAATACTATCAAAATATAAAGTATCATCAAAAACTTTAAATGATTTTATATTAGTTAAGATACGATAATTAAATTTGACTTTCTGATCTATGGCAAACTTAATCGCAGAATATGTCTTTCCTTTACCTTGCTTGCCAGTATAAGCAAATAAACCAAAAGCATTGTCAAACTTCTTAAAACCTTTACAAAAAAAACTTTTAAAATCAATTCTAAGCTTATTTTGAAAAACAAACTTATAAAATATTAAAAATAAAATAAAAATTAAAATATAACCCACTTAAAGCCTCCTATTATGGTTTAAATTTATCATATATAAGCATAATAACCTTATAAGTCATAACACCAACTTTTAATGATATATAACTAAAAGCTAAAGCAATTACAGCACCAACACAAGCCTGAGGTATCATTAATAATTGACATACAAAACCAACATAAGTAAGCATTTGACCTAAAAAGCCAAAAACACCAGAAATAAAATCATTAAAAGAAGGGATAAAAACTTGAGCAAATAAAACAAAAGGAGATAAAATAATATTACCAATAGCACCAATAATAGTAAAAATTAAATTAACTAATAATTGAAACATATAAAACACTCCTATAACATTTCACTTGTGATAGCCTCGCCAGAAAAGGACTTGCCCTCTAATAAAGAACCATCTTTTATATACATAACTAACTTATAAGAATAAGACCATAAATACTTACCAAATATAAAATACCAAAGCAAATTAATAATATTTTTAAACCATTCGCCAACAAAAGAAGAAATAAGATTGGATTTAAGTTCCAATTGACCACCGTGAGGCAAAGGCAATATAACAGTAGAAACAGAATTATCAGAATAAGTAAAAGCTGTTTTAATAGTTTCTATAAATCTATTTAAAAAATTAGTTACTTCAGTATCATCAACATCATCAGTAGAAGAAGTATTAATATTAATAGAACTTTCATCATAACTATCATCTAATAATCGATTAGTACTATCATTAATAGCTTGTTGAGTACCTTCAAAGCCTTTATTTAAAGCGTTAGTTTGTTCATCTAATTTTTGCTGAGTTAATTTATCAGAATTTAATTGTTTATCAGTATCAGAAATAACACCAACATCAAATTTAATACTATCCCAATAATCAGTAACAATACCATTATCATCTTTAGTAGCTAACTTAAAACCATAACTATGACCTTCGGTAACATTCAAACCTAAATCAGAATAAGGCACTTCATATATATCACTACCATTATCAAAACCAACATAATACTTACTTGAAGCACCAAAAAGAAATATCTCTTTACGAGGATATATACTTAAATCTCCACTTTCTTCTTCTTCATCAGTAGCATAATAATAACTAAACAAATAAAATTCATCCAAATCCCCAGAATTAATACGTAAATAATCAAAACTACCATCTTCTAATTCTTCAACAGAAGTTTCAAAATGTGGTGGCTTAATATCTAAAGGAGGAGTATAAACAATTTCATCACCAAATTTAATTTCAAAATTACAGTCTATATAAAAATAAGGCTCATGAAAAAATGTTGAAATATCATAATCGCCAAGATACAAATTAACTTGAGAAGCATTATAATATTTAGAAAAATCAACAGATGAATACTTATCAAATTCTTTTTGCAAATTTGAAACATTTGAAGACCCTAAATGATAAAAAAATGAAGTATCAGAAGAAACTTTATTGCACCAATAATAATGATTATACCCCATAGAAGAACCATTATCATAAAAAGAAAGTGGTTCATCTCCAAAATAAGAATAAAAGTTAAAATCAGTAGAACTTGTACAATAAATAATAGTTAAATGATAAGGAGCATTATAATATTCATCACAACCAGAAAAACTATAATTATACTTAGAAATATCTATAAAAGGAGAAACATCAGCACAATATGAAATATTAAAAAAAACACCTAATAAAAAAATTAATAAAAATATAAATAGAATAATTAGAAATTTATTTTTAATATTATAAAAGACCACCTAAAACACCACCTTTTTTAAATACAGAAGTAACAGCATTTAAAATAAAAATACTAGCAAAACAAATAATAAAAGCAACAAGACAAATATCGCCAAAATCTTTACGATAAGCAAAATTATCAGTAACAGAAACCTCTTGAAAAGTTTCTAAATTATAGCCAAAAGACTGAGTATTATAAGAATAGATAAAACCAGGAGCATTATAATAAATCCTATAATAATTAAATGTACCATTAGTAGCATTAGGAACATTAAATAAATCAATATAATCATTGCCAAATCTAGCATATTTATAACTTAAGGGAATATCCCCAATATATATAGTATCCATAAAACATCAATCCTTAAATAAAATAATTCTAGTATAATCAAAAATAAGCCTTAAACCTATTAATGGTAAAATAAGAGTTATAGCTTGTGAAACTAAAACATCAACATATTCTATCAATTAAAATCACTCCTTTAAATAATAAAAAGAAAAGGCGAGAGGGTTATATTCTCGCCTTTCCTTTTGATACACCTTTAATCATCCTACGTACAAGATAGAAACCGAAACCAACAACAACAACAACGGCTATATATGGGATAGCTTCATTAAAAACACCCCATAGAGCTTCAGCTGAAACGGAAGAAGTTAAAGTAGTTATAGCAGCTTTCATACCTGTTGCGCCTTCCATAGCGCGCGCCCCCTTTCATATTAAAATAAAAATTTGATAGATAAAAAATAAATATTAATCAACAATACTATAATAAAATTTATAATTATAGTATCGTTTAGTTAGATGTTTAGATAAATCATATTTATCTAAACTATCTAATTTTAATAACATCTCATAATGTTGCTTATCAATATAAACACGAACTAAATATTCATATTGAGAATATAAAACAATATAATAATTCTCCTTATTTTCTTTTTTATTAAAAATCTTATTAATTCCTACAATTTTAAAATTTTCTTGCAAATTTCAACACACCTTTCAATTTAAAATAAATTTTTATAATCTAATCTATATAAATCAATAATAGTAAGTAGTTCATTGTCAGTAAGAGGATTATCTAAGTAAATATCCTTAAAACTCACATTTTCATCTCTATAAGTCCATTTTTCAATATCAATAGGGGGTATAGAATAATGTTCTGGATATTTTAAACCCTTAGACCTTATAAAAATCTGACCGTGTTCATTTCTTATACAATCTTTAGTAATATACTTAGTTAAATAATTACAACATTTATTAAAATCTTTAATTTTACTAAAAGAATTAAAACCTAAACTATCTAATATATGAGAAGAATAATAACCATATTCATTAACATATAAATCTAAATTAGACATCATACCGTGAAAATGAAAAGCTCCATCTTTATGATGTTCGGTAATTAATATATATATAAAATTTGGAAATTTTCTCTTAATTTTCCTTAATAAAACTCGTAAATTATCTTGGCAAGACTGAAGTGAAAACCTATCCGCATTATTAGAATTAACTGTAAGCGTACAAAAATATTCAAAAGGATTAGAAAAACATAATTCTCTAATTTCGCGCTTAGTCCTAGAAAGACTTGATTTAAAAGAAGCTAACTTGTCAATCTCATTCCCTTGATTGCGCAAAACTTTGATTTTGTGCAATGTTGTATTTTTATAATTATTTAGTCTATACTCTATATGCCCCACTAAAAAATAACTATACAATAAGCTTTCATGCATAGTTATTTTTTATTTATTTAAATCTTGTTAAATAATTATCAATTTGATTAATAAATTCTTCATTATTCTTTGTCTTAGTCATATAACTAATAACTTGCTCTGTTACATCTGCAACTGACATACTGTTCATAGCTTTTCTTAAAGCAAAAACCGTATCTTTTTCTTTTGAGGTTAATAACAAATCTTCTCTTCTTGTTCCAGATTTGTTTATATCAATAGCTGGGAAAATTCTTCTTTCTGATAATTTTCTATCTAAATGTACTTCCATATTCCCTGTTCCCTTAAACTCTTCAAAAATCACATCATCCATTCTACTTCCTGTATCTACTAAAGCTGTTGCAAGTATAGTTAAACTTCCACCTCGTTCTATATTTCTTGCTGCCCCAAAGAATTTTTTAGGTTTATGTAATGCCGCAGGATCAATACCACCAGATAATGTTCTTCCAGATGAAGGTATAACAAGGTTATATGCTCTAGTAAGTCTTGTAATGCTATCTAATAATATAATTACATCTCTTCCATGCTCTACTAATCTTTTAGCACGTTCTAGAACCATTTCTGCAACTTTAACGTGATGTTCTGGTAATTCATCAAATGTAGAATGAATTACTTCACCTTTTATAGAACGCTTCATATCTGTTACTTCTTCAGGTCTTTCGTCAATTAATAGTACTATTAATTCAACTTCAGGGTTATTTTGAGCAATACTATTAGCTACCTTTTTTAATAAAGTTGTTTTTCCAACTTTTGGCTGTGCCACAATCATTCCTCTCTGCCCTTTTCCAATTGGACACATTAAATCAATAATTCTTGTAGCATAGTCATTTGATACTGTCTCTAATTTCAATCTTTCATTTGGATATATTGGTGTTAATTCATCAAATCTCTTCCTTTTCATTGCTTTTTCAGGATGTTCACCATTTACTTCTCCAACAAATATTAAAGATGGGAATTTTTCACCTTCTCTAAATCTTGATATTCCTTTTATTATATCTCCTGTATCTAGTTTAAATCTTCTAATTTGAACCATTGATATATAAACGTCTTTATCGCTAGATAAGAAATTTTCTCCTCTTAAAAATCCATATCCATCTGGTAATATGTCTAATATTCCTTCTACAATTTCGTCTCCTTGATTTGTTAATTTATAATCTACAATTGGTTCACCATTTTCATTATATTGTCGTTCAATTAATTCTTTTTCCTCAAATTTTTCTTCAATCATATTAAAATTTTCTTTTTGAGTTGATTCTATTATTTGTTTTAATACAATAATAAGCTCATCTTTTTTTAATTTAGATGTATTTTTTAGATTATATTCCTTTGCTAATTCTTTTAATTCAAGCAAAGACATTGATTCTATATCTGGCATAAAATATTTCCTCCTTATTAAATTTTATTAATTTTTTGGGAATTTTTAAAAGAAAAAAACTATATAAATATAACAGTATTATTATACCATAAATTTCTAAAAAATGGAATATTTTTTCTAAAAAAGGGAATATAATTTTAAAATTACATTCCCGTATCAATATAAACTCGTTCATTTGGATAATACATATCTAACTTTTCTCTTGCTGCTTTTTCTACAAAGTCTAAAGATGTAATATCCTCTTTTTGCTTAGCAAGCTCCTCTTTATAACTTTTTTGTTCTTCTATTTGATTTTTTAATTCATTACTGGTTTGAATATATTGGTTTAAAGTTTTTTGTTGATTTGCAAAAATAAAAATAATATAAATAGCAATTGCTACAAAAAACAACTTTTTCCAAATTTTATGTTTTCTCATCTGTACCTCTCCAATTATATATAATTATACAATTATATATTCTTCTTTTTTTTTCAAAATCCTTCTTTTATTATCAATTTTTTACAATATTTATATTTTTTTTAGGTTTTTTTATAATATTATGCATTTTTCTCATATTTATAAAAAGAAAAGTTATTGGTTTTTTAAAAATGTGACGTACTAAATTTATAATAAACATAATTGGCATAAAGATTACTTTTACTATTTTTTTAATAATATTAATAATTTTTATATTTATTTTTATAATATAAGAACTTATAAATAACATATAAAATACTGCACCCAATATAATTCCTAAAAACATATATAATCGTAATTCACCATTATTAAAAACAAAAATAGAGTATAATACTGAACAACCTGTTAAAATCCAAAATATAATATCTTCTACATAGGTTACAAAATTGCTTGTTTTAAAAACTTTTCTTGAAATTCTAAAGAAATCAAATAATAATCCAGTTAAAATGCCATTTATTATAAAAATAAAAAATAAATATGCTTGATTTGTAACCATTCTCTACTTTCCTTTCTTTTATGGTTATTTAAATATTTTACTTATAAAACTTCCCTTTACTTTTTCTGTTTCTTTATCACTATAAGATAATGAAGATATATTTCCTTCTACTATTACTTCAGAAGTATCTATACTTAACTTGTTAATTCTAATATTTTCGCCTTTCACTGTTAATAAGCCGAAGTTCAGTTTCTAAAATTACGACTTGATCATCAAAACTTAATACATCTAATACACCAGATATACTTAGTTTTTCTCTATTCTCTAAAATTAAATTTTGAATAACTCCTGTTGTCATATTTTTTCTCTCATCAATTGTCATATCTTGTACCTCCTATATTTTCTTGCTAAATTATATATATTCAGAGTTTGTCTTTTTAGAACAAAAAAACACCTATATTTATATAAAATATAAGTGTTTTATTTTAATTTAAAAGAGTTTTTTGAATTTTACCTATTAATTCATCAGCCACTGTATTTTTAAAAGTAATTGTAATTTTTGATTCTGTTACTGAAAAATCTAACATTTCTAGTTTTTCTTGTTCGATAATATTTAATACTTTATATATATTGTTAAAGTTTCGAATAATACCATTTCCTATAATAGAAACTCTAGAAGTTTCTTTTTTTACAATGCTTTTTACTGTATTTTCCTCAATAGTATCAGATATCACAGTTCCTGGTTTATCATTAAATGTTGACTTTGTAATAATTGGAATATTGAACTTTTCTCCTATTTCTACAGAACGATTGTGAAGTACTTTTGCTCCCTCACTTGAAATTTCATGCATTTCTTCATAAGAAAGATTAGATAATTTATGGCTATTTTCAAATTTATTTGGATCAGCTGTATAAACACCATCTACATCAGAATAAATATAACAGTCTTTTGCGTGAAGTGCTGCAGCTACTGCAACAGCTGTTGTATCAGAACCACCTCTACCTAATGTTGTTATATCCATATTCTCATTTATACCTTGAAATCCAGCAATAATTACAATTTTACCATTTTTCAATTCTTTATTTATTCTTGTTAAATCAATTTGCTTTATTATTGCATTTTGATTTGTATTATTTGTATAAATACCTGCTTGCCAACCAGTTAAAGATATTGCTTCATAACCTAACTTATTTAATAAAATGCTTAATTTTGCACTTGATATTTGTTCACCACTACTAAGTAATACATCCATTTCTCTATCTTCAATTGTTTCTGATAATTCTTTTGCCTCTAAAATTAAATGATCTGTAGTTTTCCCTTGTGCGGAAACAACAACTACTATATTATAGTTCTTTTCTTTCATTTGTATAATTTTATTTGCTACTAATTTTAATTTTTCGTTATCTGCAACAGAACTACCTCCAAATTTTAAAACTATTGTGTCCATTTTATTCACGTACCTTTATAAAATCTAATGGGAACATTAAAATTTTAATATTCCTTATTTATTATATGAACTATTAAACTATAAGTTCATCTTTAAGTAGCTTTCAATAAAGTCATCTATTTGTCCATCCATAACAGCTTGAACATTTCCAACTTCATAATTTGTTCTATGATCTTTTACCATAGTATAAGGACAAAATACATAAGAACGAATTTGGCTTCCCCACGCAATGTCTTTTTGTACACCTTTTAAATCTTCTATCTTTTCTTTTTTTTCTTTTTCTTTTAAGTCAAATAATTTTGATTTTAACATTTTCATTGCTGTTTCTCTATTTTGAATTTGAGAACGTTCTGACTGACAGGCAACAACTATATTAGTAGGAATATGAGTAATTCTAATTGCAGAAGATGTTTTATTAATATGTTGTCCTCCTGCACCGAGATGCACGATATGTGTCTATTCTTAGATCATCTGGATTGATTTCAATTTCAATATCATCTGTAATCTCTGGTAAAACTTCAACTGATGCAAAAGATGTATGTCTTCTTCCTCCACTATCAAATGGAGAAATTCTAACTAATCTATGTACGCCGATTTCGGATTTCATATATCCATAGGTGTTATCTCCTATTATTTCAAAAGTGACACTTTTTAGTCCTGCCTCTTCTCCTTCTAAATAATCAAGTTCTTTTACCTGATAATTGTTTTTGGTTGCCCATCTTGTATACATTCTATATAACATTTCTGCCCAATCTTGTGATTCTGTTCCACCCGCACCTGGATGAATTGTTACAATTGCATTATTTATATCATATTTCCCGGATAAATAAGTTGTAATTTCAAATTTTTCTATTTCTTTTTGTAATTTAGTAGTATTTTTAATTATTTCCTTTGCCATCTCTATGTCATTTTCTAATTCAACTAATTCTGTTAATTCTTGTAAATTTGTTATTTCATTGCTTATTTGATTATATTTTGAAGTTTTTGCTTTTATTGATTTAATTTGTGATAATACTTTAGTAGAATTTTTATTGTCATTCCAAAATCCACTCTCTGTTGTTTTATTTTCTAATTCTTTTTGTTCTTTTTCTAGCCTGTTTATGTCAAAGAGATTCACCTAATTTCTCTATTTTTTCTTTTAATTGTTGTAATTGCCTTGAATTTTCTTCTAGCTCTAGCATTTTATCACTCCTTTATTTCAAAACCAATTATCATTTATAATTATATCCTACATATTAAAAATAAGCAAGAACATATATTATTTTTCTTTTTGATTTTTAGCTGGCCAAATATCAGATAATCTAATATTTCTCATTCCATCTTGGCTTTTTCCTAAAGATATTGCTCCTAATTTTATACTTCCATTTTCTATTTCTTCTTCTATTGATTCAATATATTGTTGTTCTTCTTCTGATGTATGGTTATTTATAATTTTTAGAACTGTATCACCAATTTGAGCATTTCTTATCCTTAGTCTTAAATCTTTCATTTCAATTGCAAAAGAACCTTTTTTGTTTTTACTTAAATATTTATTGCAAACTTCTTTTGCTTCTTCAAATTTTTTTCTAGATACTAAATTTTCTACTACCGTTCTTATTACTTGATTAATAGGATCTTGAGTTAATTCTTGAAGTTGCAATATTGTTATTTCCGGATCTACAATTTGAAATTTATCAGCTTTATCTCTTATTGTCATATTAATTTTCATCAAGATTTGTCTTTCCTCGTGTTCTTTAGTTAAAGAAAATTTATTTTTTGGATTTTTTTCTGATTTTTTTTCTGCTTCTTCTTCAATAATTGTATGAGCTTTTTCGATATCTAATGTTCCATTTACTAAATCTTCTATTATTCCTAATATATTTTCAGATATATTATTTTTTATTCTTTCAATTGCTTGTTTTTGCAAAATTTTTGAGATTTTTGTATTAATTTTACTTTGTACTACATTTACTGATATTAATTTTTCTTTTTGCATTTCTAATGTTATTTTTCTTCCTAAACGATTTAACTCTTCAATATCTTCTGTTTGGTATTGTGCAATATCAAGTGCTTCTGTAAATTTTTGAACTATTATTTTTCTATACTTGCCTATGATAATATCTATCTTATCTAGTGAATCTAAACTTAGTCTTTTTAATTCTTCTGATCTCAACAAAAAATTTAATTTTTCTGCTTGCTCAATAGTAAGAGGATAATTTTTTATCTCTTTCATTTTTGAAATTATTTCATTAACAACTTTTCTTCTTTCTCTCTTCGAAAGTGTTTTCATTTCTTCTAGTTTTTCTTCAATAGTACTAATACACAAATTTATTCGTTTGGTTTCTTCTTCAGATACTTCTATTTGTGCAATATTATCTCTTTTATTATTTTCCAAAAATAATTGTTGATATCTTTCTCTCATTTGTTCTATTTTTTTATTTGTTAATTCTTTATTATTGACTTTTTTTCCATGATTATTTTTTTCGCTATTTGTCGCCTTTTCTTGACTTTTCATTATTTTATACAATTGTTGTATCTCTTTTAACGGAATATCTAATTCAAAAGATATCAACTCTAAGTCGAAACCTTTTTTTATTAGTTTTTCAATTTCACATAATTCACTATATTTATTCATACTCTTTTTTTCCTTTATTCATTTTATTATTATAACAAAAGGGGAGTTTGTATCCCCTTTTGTTTTTGAAAATTACCTCTAGATATATCTAGAGATTTTGGAATAACACCAAGATACAATTTTACTTTTTAGTTGGGGCGTAATTTGCTAAAAATCATTGATAAATGCGGAGCAATCTCTTTTTCAATAGTTTTAAGATTTTTAGTTGAAGCAATGTTAGATTCAGGCTTTACTGATTGCTCACAAACTCCTTCTTCTGCTGACATCTGTTCTTGTCTAGAAGTAACTACTTGTGTTTCATCGTTAGAAAGTTCTTTGTGTTTCTCAAACTGAGTACTTGTAATTTCATCTTCGTTATACTCTCTCAATGTTTTTCCATAACGAAACTCAAGTAAATTGCATTCTGTTATCGCTTGGATGATTTCCATTGGAGGCTTGTCAAAAATGATCTCAACCTTTGCTTCTTTGCCTCGAATTAAAATACTGCTCTCAGGATTAAATTCTTTGAAAAAAGACCGAATTAAATATTCAGCATTTTTTTCGCTGGTAAACCTAACCTTTGCCCAAAATTTCATTGTGTTTCTCCTTTCATTGTGAATATTTTGTCATACTATAAAATTATACTTGGTATTTCCAGTAAATATCTACTTTGAAATATTCCATTATGGTATAATTATACTATAAATTTACATAATTTGCAAGAAAATAACAAAAAATAACTATATATATTATAGTTATTTTTCGTTTTCTTCATAAACTTTTTTTAATCCCGCTTTTATCTTTTCATTATCTGGATTTATTTCTATAATTTCCTTTAATAATTTGATTATTTCTTGAGTATCATTTTCTTCTCTTGCTATTGATATGAGTTGTTCTCTAATAGTAATATTGTTTGGAAAATTCTCTGTTGCTTCATAAGCCCATAATTTAGCATCATCTAAGTTTCCTTCTTCTTTTTCTAGGTGTATTAACTGCCTATATGCTAGATAGCTACCACATTGCTTAATTATTGATAATAATTCATTTCTTGCTTCATTTATTCTATTTGCTCTAAAGTATGTAAATGCCAATAAATTTCTTTTATTTAAAGATTTTTCTGGACTTTTTTCAATTTCATTTTTATATTTATTTATTGCTTCTTCATAATTAGGTACAGTTGTTTCTTCGTTTTCTTTATTATCTTCTTCTACTAAATCTATCTTGAAATTTTAGTTCTTTATTATCTACTTTACTATTTCGTTTTAAGTCTAACATATCATATAACTCCGAATAAACTCTAAATTCTTTTTCGGAATCAAATACAACTCCATCTAAATCTATTCCAATTTTCATTAATAAACCTCCATATTGTTTGAGATATTATATCATACTTTTTCCTATTTGTCTTAATTTTAGACAAATTTTTCAGTTGTATTCATCGAATACATATGTTATATGTCTTTGTTTTGTACTACCTGCTTGATTTATCCCCTCTCTTTCTGCATCAGCTATTGTTTTTAATCCTGATTTGTTTGCAGTTTTTCTTTTACCATCAACTTTTGCAATCTCAAACTTGTATTGATAGTATTTTTCTCTCTTTTGAATTGTTACATTCGACATTTTTAATTACTCATTTCCTTTTTTGAATGTAAACATTATCTCTCTCAAAAATAAAAATGCTAACACGAATGTTAACATTTTTATTTTTCATTTTCACTTTGTTTGCAAATTTATAACTCTTTATTTTAAGGTATTTCAGAGATTTTTATTTTTTGTTTGTAAACATTTTGAAAACAAAATGTTTACAATTTAGTGTGTTTTCATATTTATATTTACTTTAATAATTTCTAAAATTATTGATATTACTGATTTTTTCCACAACAGTTCTTATATTTTTTCCCACTTCCACATGGACTATAACCTTTAATATTATGAATATTTATAATATTTGTAATATTATTGATATTTCAATACCTTCAAGA
>CANRFI010000027.1 GCA_947629855.1 uncultured Clostridia bacterium | reverse complement strand
AAACAACAAAAGTTAGATATAACTATCATATCTAACTTTTGTTAATAAATGTAGGTGTACCCAAGTGGTGAAGGGGGCAGTTTGCTAAACTGCTAGGTCGAGTAATCGGCGCGGAGGTTCGAACCCTCTCACCTACGCCAAAACGCATTGGATAATACTCTAATGCGTTTTTTTGTTAATTAAAAAAGCAAAAGTTATATAATATCTAAAATAATTGAAGAAAATGACCTTTTATGATATAATATATATAGAAAGTTAAATATTGTTAAAAAGAGGGGCGAAAGATGAAAAAAAGTATAAAAGTTATATTATTATTTTTATTAATAATTATAATATTTAGCCAAATGTGTTTTGTAAATGCATATGGAAGTATATACGAAACATATAAAAAGAAATATTATAAAGATAATAAATGGTCTATTTCTGAATTACTTAAAGATAAAAACGGAAACAAAATATCAGAAGAAGATTATGAAACAATAATAAAAAATCTTAGAAGCGAGCAGTTTACACAGTCAGATTTAAATCAACAACGGAGCAGAAAAAGCATATAACGACATTATAAATGCAATTAATACTCAATATGAAAAACAAGGAGGGACTCCAAAACTTAGTAATGGAGAAAAATCAACTGTTAGTTTAAATGATTCAGAAGAAACTAAAAAGAAATATACTCCTGATCAAATAAAAGAATATAGACAATTATATGGAAGTGAAAATAACACAACAGAAGATGTAAGAAAAGCATGGTCTCAAACATTAAGAGAAACTGGAAGTCAAGGAGATGAATTAGCAGCAGAAGGTATAGAAGGGGTTGATAAAAAAGATTATGTTTTATATAACAATCCAGAAAAAACAGATGAAAGTAAAATGGCAACTAGCTCTATAGAAGATACAATAACAGATGCAGAAAGCTTTATGAGTAAGGGAGAAGACTCACGTTTTGAAGGAGGAAGTTTAAGTTTATTTTCTCAAACAATATCAGGAATAATTGGGACAATAGCAATAGCAGTAGCAGTAATAATGGCAGGAATATTAGGAATCAAATTTATGACAGGGGGAATAGATGAAAAAGCGGAAGTGAAACAATTAATAGTACCATATATAATAGGATGTGTAATAGTATTTGGAGCATTTGCAATATGGGAAATAGCAACAATTTTAATAGGAAATGCAGTATAAAAATAAAATTTGAAAAAATAATAGAGGTGATCAAATGAAAAAGGTTTGTATAATAATATTATTTGTATTAATGATTTCGTTCGTATTTTGTAATTATTCATATGCAGATATAGAAGGATTAGGAGATTTATCCCAATATAAAGGAGTAATAGGAAATCCTACTAAATTCACAGAAAAGGCAAAAAACATAGCTGGATTGATAGAAGTAGTAGGTGTAGTGGTATCTGTAGTAGTATTGCTTGTAATAGGAATAAAATATATGTTAGGAAGTGTAGAAGAAAGAGCTGATTATAAAAAGACATTAATTCCTTACATAGTAGGAGCAATTTTCGTATTTTGTATGAGTATTATACCACAATTAATATTCAATTTTATGCAAAATTTCTAAAAATATTTATTTTTAACAAAAGTTGCAAAAAAAAATTTTTAATGTTATAATAAATATAGAGGAAAAATGTTATTAAAATTCTCATGAATATAAAAATGGGATTTAATATAAATACAATAAAAGGAGGAGAAGGATATGAGTAAAAAAGTAGTAAAAATAATTAATATAGTTTTTGTAGTATTAATGATTCTTTCTATGACATCAGGAGTATTTGCCTTAACACCAGACCAGATAAAAGGAACAGAAGGTGTTACAGGTACAGCTCAAATACAAAGTATGGGACAAAAAGTAGTAGGAGTTCTTCAAACTATAGGTGTTGTAATTTCTGTTATAGTATTAATAGTACTAGGTATTAAATATATGATGGGTAGTGCAGAAGAAAAAGCAGAATACAAAAAGACAATGATACCATATTTAGTTGGTGCATTATTAATATTTGCAGCTTCAATGCTTGCAAATGTTGTATATCAATTTGCAAATGGACTTAATTCTTAATAATAAAAAGACTTCGTAAGAAGTCTTTTTTATTACAAATATATTACAAATATATTAAAATAAAATTATTTACGCAAAAATGTTACAATTTTTGCGTTTTTTTGTTATAATGATAATAAGTATAATTATAAACATACAAAGGAGGATAAAATGAACACATATAACATACCAAGAAATGTAAAAGGAGAAGGAAGAATACTATTTATATTTTCGACAAAAGCGTTGATATATGCTGTTATAGGGGTAGCGGTAGGATTTGTTTTTTATATTCCTTTTAGTATGATAGAATTAGGTACAATAGGATTTATTATAATGGGAATATTTGGATTAATAGGTTTTATAATAGGTACTTTCAAAGTGCCAGATACAAATGCATTTTACATCACAAAAAAAACTGGAGGAGAAAATATAGATGATGTAATAAAAAGAGCAATAAAATTTAAAATGCAAAAAAATAAAATCTATGTTAATACAGAAAAAATAGGAGGAGCAAAAGATGAATAATATTAACGAAAATGCAATATCAAGTATACTTTCTATTGTTTTGATATGTATGATTGCACTATTAATGATTTTAAGTATATGGTATTTAATTTTAAAAAGGAGAACAAAAAACAATAACAAAAAAACATCAAAAGAAAATATAACAATTTCAGATAAAAATGATAAAGCAAAAAAACAAAATAAAAAATCTTCTATTAATGCAAATTATAATATGCAACCTTTAACTGACTTTATGGAATTTGATAAAATAGAAGATAATATGATAGTGCAAAAGAAACGGAAAAAGGTATTTGATGGTAGTGCAATGCCAAGGTGTTAATTATGACTTGATGTCTCAAGTAGAAAAAGTAAGTGTAGAAGAGGGATTCCAACAATTTTTAAATACATTAAGACATCCAATTCAAATTTATATTCAAACAAGAACTATTAACCTAGAAGGTAGCATTAATACATACAAAGACCAAGTTAAGAAAATAGAAGATAAATATAATAGTATGAGATATGAATACAAAAGAATGGTAGAATCAGAAGCATATTCACAAGAAGATTTAGATAAATATTTCTTTGAATTAACAAAACAAAAAAATCTTTTTGAATATGGAAAAGATATTGTATACAATACAGAAAAAATGAGTTTAAACAGAAATGTGTTAAATAAACAATATTATATTATATTATCCTACTATTTAGAAGAAAATCCAGATGACAATTATAATGAAGAGGAAGTAAGAGGAATGGCATTTTCAGAATTGTATACTAAATCACAAGCAATAATATCAACATTATCAGCATGCTCTGTAACTGGAAAAATACTAAGCTCAAATGAATTAGTAGATTTGTTATATGTAGCTTATAATAGAGACGAAGCAGAAGTATTTGGATTAGATAAAGCACTAAGAGCAGGTTATGACGAATTATATTCTACTGCACCAGATGTATTTGAAAAGAAAATGAGAGTATTAGATAAACAAATAGAAGATAAAGCAATAGAACTAGCAAATGAAAAGATTCAAAAAGTTCAAACAATAGCAGAGCAAAGAGCAAGAGAAAAAGAAGAAAATATGGAAAACTTAATTAATAAAATGGCAGAATTAATATTATCAGAAAATCGTGATTATGTAGGAGAAGATGTAGCAGATTTAGCAATTGAAGAAATTAAGAAAGACAGAGAAACTGCAAAAACTAAAACAACTAAAACAACTAAAACAAAAGGAGGTAAAACAGATGGGTCTATTGTCAAAGAAAGAAAAACAAGAGCAAGTAAATAATGTAGAAGAAAGTAAAGAATTACTAAAAAAGACAACTATAAAGGATTTAATTGCACCATCTGGAATTGATGCCTCAAAAATGGATCACTTAGAAATAATATCTAATATAACAAGGTATGCAAGAAGTTTCTTTGTATCCACACTTCCACGTATGTGTACTTTTCCAGAATTGTTTAGAGATTTATATTTCTTTGGTGACGTAAATACATCTTTGTATATAACACCAATTGCAGAGTCAAAATCTCAAAACGAATTAAATAAAGTTATTAATGAACTAGAAACAGAAAGAATTGTTGCAGCAGATAGAGGAAATATTAACAGAGAAAGTACATTAGCACAAAAGAGATATGAAGCAGAGCAATTAAGAGATGAAATTGCTGCAGGATTTAATAAAATGTATGAAGCATCTGTTGTTGCAACACTTTTTACATATAATTTAGAAGATTTAGAAAGGTTAACAAAACTTCTTACTACAGAAATGTCAAAATCTTTAGTAGGAATTAAAAGTGCATGGGCTATACAAGAAGATGCATTTAAATCTAATTTACCATTAATGGATGACAAAATAAAGAAAGTACATTCTTTTGATAGTAGATCAATGGGAACGGTTTTTCCTTTTACTACCTCTGATGTAGGACATCCAACAGGTGTACCATTAGGATTTAATAAACAAACAGGAACACCTATACTTTTTGATAATTTCCATTCATCACTTACTAATTATAATATGGTTATATTCGCTAAATCTGGTGCTGGAAAATCTGTTACAATGAAAACTTTAATTTCAAGATCATCAGTATTAATGGGAATAGAAAGTTTAGCATTAGATGCAGAAGGTGAGTATTCAATTGTAGCTGAAAGCCTAGGAGGAATTAACATAGTTCTTAGTCCAAATTCTAAAACAGTTATTAATGTTTTCGATATTGAACCAGAAAAAATTAAAGATGAGATAACAGGTAGAGAAAGAATTGTTTTAAATGTAGAAAATAAAGTAGAGGATGTTACACAAGCTTTAATTACAATGGCAAGAGGAAGTACCAGAAGTACAGATGTAAACGAGCTTACAAAACAAGTTATAGCAGAATCTGTAGCAGAAGAATATGCTAGTATTGGAATTACAAATAATCCAGAAAGTTTATATAAACAAGGAAAAGAATTTCAAAAAGGAAATAAATTATATCAAGAGAAAAAAGAAATGCCAACAATAGGAAGCTGGTATAAAAGATTACAAGAAAAAGCTAATTCTAACACTAATCAAGATTATAGTTTCCAATATAGTTATTTATTGAAAGTTATGAGACAATATATAAGAGAATATAATGGACAAATGGCTTATTTTGATGGACAATCTACTTTTGAATTGTTAGATGGAGCACCATTTATTAATTTGGATATTTCTCAGTTGGAGGAAAGGTTTGCAAGACCACTTGCACAACAAATATTACTTTCTTGGATTTGGGAAAAATATGTTAAGAAAAATAGTGAAGATAGAACGAAAGCAAGTAAGAAAAGAGTTATAGTAGATGAAGCTTGGATGTTACTTCCATACCCAGAAGCGGTAGACTTCTTAAATACAATGGCAAGACGTGCAAGAAAAAGAAATGTATCTCTTGCGATTATTTCACAAAGATTTCAAGACTTTTATGAGAAACCAGAAGCACAAGCAGTTTTAACATCTTCTGATACGAAGTTGTTTTTAGCACAAGATAAGTCAGAAATACAATATTTAAAAGAAGTATTTAAATTAAGTGAAGGTGAGGCAGGATTTTTAATAACTTGTCAAAAGGGAGAAGGATTGTTAAAAGTCGGTTCAGATACTGCAATTTTACAAATTACACCAACAGCAAAAGAATTTGAATTTGTTGAAACTAACTTAAATAAATTAGTAAAGATGCAAAGAACAGGTAGAAGATAGGAGTAGTAAAGGAGGAAACAATGAAAAAATGGGTAAAAAAAATTAGCATACAAAAGATAATAGCATCTATTATGCTTATTGTGATACTTATCGTTACTATTCCAAAACCTGTATATGCAGAAGGTGATGGATTTGGAGGAAAACTATTAAAACCTTTAGTTCAATTAATAGCAAGTTTAGGAGATATTGCAATAGGTTTATTGAACCACTATATGTTAGGTACAGAAAATTTAATTGATTCTGTTATGCTAGACAAGGAAGATCCGAATGTTATAAGTGGTTCTTTAAAAGTAACAGGAAAGGAAGCAACGACTAAAGTAGTGGATAAGCCACTTGACGGATTTATGTTTAGTGATTGGAAACTACCTAATATGTTATATTCACCTGAAAATATATTTGCTAATAAAATAGCAGCATTAGATGTCAATTTTATTAATCCACATAGTTATAATTCTGCACAAACCAACACAGAAAATAATGTTTCAATAGCAAGTAATTTACAAAATGTAGTTGCTACGTGGTATAAAACATTTAGAAATATAGCAATTGTAGGATTGTTATCTGTTTTGATTTATTTAGGAATTAGAATTTTGATTGAATCAACTGCACAAGGAAAAGCAAAGTATAAAGAAAGGTTAGTAGATTGGTTAGTAGCTTTATGCTTAGTTTTTGCTATGCAATATATTATGTCTGCAACACTAATGCTAACTGAAAAAGTAACCCAATTATTTGATACATCTGGAAATACAAAAGTTGTAGTAGAATTAGGTGGAGATAATGCAGATGCAAAATTAGGTGGCGATAGTGGTACAACAAATAAATTCAGTACCAACTTAATGGGATATATGAGATTTATGGCACAAAGAGATAATTTTGGTGATGCAACGGCATATACTATTATCTATTTAGCACTTGTAATTTTTACAGTTAAATTTACATTTACATATTTAAAGAGGGTATTATATATGGCCTTCTTTACTATGATTTCACCACTTGTAGCACTAACATATCCATTAGATAAAGTAGCAGATGGTAAAGCACAAGCTTTTAACTTATGGTTTAAAGAATATATGATGAATGCGATTATACAACCAGTGCATTTAATTTTATATACTGCATTAATATCTGCAGCAGCTGATTTAGCAATAAATAACCCAATTTATGCATTAGTTGCAATTTATTTCTTAGTTCCTGCAGAGAAGTTTATTAAGAAGATGTTTAGATTTGATAGAGGACAAACACCAGGAGGATTAGGTGATTTTGCTGCTGGTGCTGTAACTATGTCAGCATTAAAAAGTTTAACAGGAAAAGCTGGTTCTGGGAAATCAAAAGGAGGTTCTAATTCATCATCATCAGACGATAATGGAAAAATAAGAACAAGAAGTGATATTAAAAATTTAAGCGAATGGAATAAAGATGGAAATGTAGACAACTCACAAGAAAATCCAGAAGTTAGAGAAGAAAGAAATCAGCAACCAAATGATGGAGAAGAAGATGAAGGATTAGCACAAGAAGAACAAGCAGAAATTAATCAATACTCTTCTGAAGGCTATTTACAAAATGCTGAAGGTGAATATTTTAATCCATGGACAGATGAATACGATTCTGATTACAATCCAGCTAATGATCCATATTATAATGGTTCGGCACAACAAAATATAGGAAACTCGGACAATTCTGGAAATCCTCAAATAGATACTAGAATACGTGAAAGATTAAATAGACCAAATGTAAGACAAAGATTAGGAGCAGCAGGAAGAACATTTAAAAGAGGATTAAAAAGTCCAGTTTCAGGTGTTGCAAATACAGGAAAAAGATTATGGAATAATAAAGGTAAGATTGCAAAATCAGGTATAAAACTGGCAGGTAGAACAGCAGGAGGAATAGCAGGAGGAATAGCAGGAGGTGTTGCATTAGGGGCAATAGGAATGGCAGCAGGATTAACTACAGGTGATCCTTCAAAAGTCGCACAATATACTGCGGCTGCAGCAGGTGGAGGATATGCATTAGGAAGAAGACCAGGAAGTGCTGCTGGAAATGCTTCTGCTCAATGGATATCAGAAAGACCTGAAGCAATAAAAGATGCATATAACGAAGAATTATATGGTAATGAAGGTGCTAGACAGAAAAAATTAGAGAAAGAACTAAAGAAAGAGAAAAAAGATTTCTTACTTGATAAGCAAAATCAATCTAAATGGGCAAATGCAAGAGCAAGGTTAGAATCAAAAACCGGTAATAAATATTCTATGGATCAAGTATTAAGTGCAGTGTATGACTATCAAGCAGCTGGTGTAAAAGATGATAAAATGATAGAAAAAGGATTACAAATAGAAGCTAAACATGATAGAAACGGCAACATAGGAGAAGAAAATTCAAATCATGGAAAATATATAAATATTGCACAAGAGGTTGGTAAATTCTCAAATGATATTTTGGTTGATACTGAAAAGAGGGCAGAACTAGAAAATAGATTTAATAGAAAATTAGGAAGAGAAAAAGGTAAAGAAGCTATGGGTATATTTGCTGAATTCCATTCTGAAAATGAACTTTATAGTCAACAAAGACAACCAAGTCAACCAAGACAACAACAAAGAAGACAAACAAGGCAGTCAGGAAATCAATAAGATACACCAAAGCTACCAAGAACTAGAAGGGGAACTACATAAAATAAGTTAAAAGGGGGGTACCTTTTTGAATAGAATTATTAGACTATACAATCAAAATAGAAGAAAATTTTGGACTATTATAGTTATCATTATAGCTATATTTATTGTAATACAATTGTTTAATCATTTTTCAAAAATAGAAAATCAGAAACAAAATAATAATACTGTAGTAGAAGAACAACCATATGAAAAACAAAGTAAATCTATTATTTCAGGAGAAAGTGTATCTAAAAATAATAGAAATGCATATGGAGAATTAATAGAATCATTTTTAAAAAATTGTATTAATGGAGAAGTAGACAAGGCATATAGTGCTTTGTCTACTCAATGTAAAGAGGAACTATATCCAACTATAGAGTTATTTAAAAATACTTATTGGAGTAGAAATTTTTCTACTAAAAAAACATATACATTCCAATCTTGGAATTCTGCAGATATTGATACATATATTATTAAATTATATGAAGATAATTTATCAACTGGAGCAGTAAATAGTGGTGAATATATAGAAGATTATTATACAATAATAAGAGAGGATGACTCATATAAGCTAAATATAAGTAATTTTATACAAAAAAAAGAGATTAATAAGCAAAAAGAAAAAGATGGAATTAGTATAACAGTAGAAAATGTAAAAATGTATAAAGAATATTATATTTATCAAGTAAAAATTAAAAATAATGCTGACAGTAATATTATATGGGATTCTAGACAAAATACAGGAACAGTTTATGTAACAAATGATAATGATATTAATTTTGATGCTTTATTATATGAAAATGCAGAAAGTGATTTTTTATTACAAGCAGGAGAAGAAAAGACAATACAAATAAAATATGGTCTTATATTTAGAGAAGATTTGAAAATAAAAAGTATGAGTTTTACTGATATTGTAAATAACTTTAATGGATATGATGAAAGAATGACTATAACAGTGGAATTATGAATATTGCAAAAAGAGGTGGAATAAGTGATCGAAAATAAACCACAAAATTTGGATGAATTGAAACAAAATGCTGGACTAAGTGATGGAGAAGATAAAGAATTAAAAGATGGAATAAAAGATGTGCAAAGAAATCTAAAAAATGCTAAAAAAGGTCTAAGTATTATGGCCGCTGTTATTCCAATTTTAATAAAAGCATTATTAGTTCTTGCAGTTGTTTTTGCAGTTGTAGGATTAATTGACAGTTTTTTAAAATGGTTAGAAAGTTTAGCTGCTAAAGAAACAATGGATGCAATTCAAGAGGAACTTTATATTTCTAATATTGAAGATTTAGTAGAGCTAACAGGGGATTCAGAAAATCGGATATTTTTGGCAGTTAAAAAGTGGAGTAGAGGACAAGTTACAAAATATTATAGATAAAATTAATGAACAAAATCCTAGTATAATGGTTCAAGATGCTTCTACATTATTACAATTTATGCAAGCAGAAGTAGTGACTAGCCTTCCTAATCTAGGAGACCCAATTTCAGGTATAGATATAGAACAATTAAGAAAATCACAAACAGTAAGTAACGTTGATAGTTTAGATAAATTTTTATTTATTGGAGATTCAATTACAGTAAGATTACAAAATTATGGATATATAGATGGTAAAAATTGCAAATATGTAGCAGAATCAGGTATAAATGTAAAAGACTGGACTGGTAAATACTTTAATGATACGAATTTACCAAAAGATAGTGAAATTAATGGAATTTGTGTTATGCTTGGAGTTAATGAACTAAGTCAAGCTGATGATTTAATAGGATTAATAAAAAAATTACATGAAAAATATCCAACTAAGCCAATTTTCGTAGAAAAAGTATTACCAGTAAATAATAATATACAAAAATGGAATGCAACAAATTCTAATATTGCAAATTTTAATCAAAAAGTACAAGCATTTTGTAATAATAATAGTTCGGTTTACAATGTAAAATTTATAGATGTATCAGCTGGGTTAACTGATAGTAGCGGAAACTTAAATTCTAGTTATACAGATGATGGGTTACATCCTAATAATTCAGGAGGTAAAATATTATCTAACAATATAAAAAATGCTGTAGTTAATACAAGTAGTAATGCTAGTGAATTTCAAAATATAAAAGATAAAGTAAAAGAAAAAATTGAAAGTATGTCTTTAGAAGAAAAAGTTTCACAAATGTTTATGGTAATGACATCATCAGGAGATGAACTAAAACAAGATGCAGGAGGATATGTTTTAACTTGGAGTGATTTTAGCAATGTAAAGTCAGCTATAGATGATTCAAAATCATCTAATAATATACCTGCAATTTATGCAACAGATGATGAGGGTGGAAAGGTACAAAATGCTGCAGCAAGTGGAAATTTTCCATCTGCAAAATCATATGGAGAATCTAAAAATTATACTAAACTAGAAACAGATGAAAAAAGAAAAGCAGATATTTTATTAGAAAATGGAATAAATCTTAATTTAGCACCAGTAGCTGATTTATCTAGTCCAAGTTCATATATGGGAAAATATGAAAGAAGTTTCGGAACAAATGTTGATGTTACATCTGAATGTGTTAAAACAGTTGTTAGTGCAATGAGTTCTAAAGGACTTTCAACATGTTTAAAACATTTTCCTGGTTATGGTAATAATGAAAACACACATAGTGGAAGTGCAGTTGATAAAAGAGATTATAGTACATTTAAAGATAAAGATTTAAAAGTATTTGAAGCAGGAATAAAAGCAGGTGTACCAACTATTATGGTTAGTCATAATATTATGACATGTAAAGATGATAAATTACCAGCATCATTATCACCAGAAGTACATAAAATTATTAGAGAAGATCTTAATTTTGATGGAGTAGTTATGACAGATGACTTAGGAATGGAAGCAGTAGGAGATAAATATTCTGATGTTGCAATAAAAGCAGTTGAAGCAGGAAATGATATGCTTATGACATCAAAATTTAAAGATTATAAAAAAGACATAATTAATGCTGTTAAGAATGGAAAAATAACAGAAGAAAGAATAGACGAGTCAGTAGAAAGAATATTAACATGGAAATATAAATATGGCATAATGGATGGAGGAGTAAAAGTACCTAGTGCAGATGAACCTCTTGAAGTTGCACCTATGGGGGACAATCCTTTTCAAGGAGCTATAGAAATAAAAAGAGTAACACCAAATAAGGAAAAGGGAGAAATGTCAGTTGCAAATGGAACAATTGAAACACTTTCTTTTGTAGAAGAGGATGTATTTGATGCTTTAGTAGCACGGAAATGATGAAAGAGCATTGTCTGTTTATACATTAGACGGAAAAAAACAATTAATTGTTGCTAACTGGTCTTATAATTCAGATACAGGACTTAATATTAGCAAAGGACAAGCTATTAATTATAAAAGTGCAATGGAAAAATATACAATGCCATTTGAATATTTACTATCATTCTTGATAGATGGTGAAGATATTGAATTTACAGAAAATTTAGCACAACTAGCTATAGATTCTGAAATTGTAATAGCAGTTCAAGATAAAGTTACAACAACCCAATCAGTAATAGAGCAATTAGATGAAAATGGAAATGTTATGTATGATGAACAAGGAAATGCATTAACATATACTACAACATCAGAATATAGTACGCCTAATATAGAATTAACATATGCAGATTGTTGGTTCGTAAAATTCTGGAAAGACCAGTCTTATTCATCAGAAAATAGTAAAATTGCAAATGAAAATGAAGCAAATGGTTCAACTATTATCAATCAATATACTTCTGGTGAACCTCACGCAGAAGGTAATGAAATGAAATTTATTGAATTATTTAGAGATAGTAAATATGCAATTAATACAATTGAACCAGAATGGTTATACGAATTATTAGAACAAAGTCCAAAAACAGCCAATATGGTTGAATTAACAAAATATTTATTTGCATGTGTAAAAGATGAAAAAAATATTGGTAATAAAGACTTATTTGATTTTAGTGTATATGAGGATAATAAATTCTTTACTGTAGGGGGAACAGGCAGAGTTTCCTATGATAGCATAAATATAACAGATGAAGAAAAAGAAATTTTGTGTAAAATAACTTATGCAGAAAGAGGCGGTGGAACTCAAGAGCAACAAGAATATGTAGTGAGTGTTATTTTAAATAGAGTACTAAGTTCAAGTTTTCCAGATACAGTAAAAGATGTAGTATTTCAACCAGGACAATTTGAGCCTACATCTAATAATGCATATAACAATGCTGTTCCAACAGCAACAACTAGAAATGCAGTTGAGAATGTTATTAATAATGGAGATACATCTAAATGTGCTATTTATTTTATGACACCAGCTGCATCATTGAGGCAAAACTGGTTAAGTAATTGTATATTTCTATTTAATGATGAAGACGATAACTTAAGATATGTAAATAGGGGAGGAACTCATAATTTCTATACAACAACGCAAGCACAGCAAGAATTAAAACAGTATATTAAAGGTGGAGCAGTTAGTGGAAAAGTAGCTGAAATAATAGAAACAGCTAAAAGTAAATTAGGATGTGATTATGTATGGGGAGCACATGGACCAAATACATTTGATTGTACAGGATTTGTAGAATGGGTACATAGGCAGAATGGGATAACAGTTCCATGGTATACAGAAGCTTATAAACCATATTTAGGAACAGAACATGAAATAGACTTAAATGAAATTCAACCAGGAGATATTTTGATATTTTTTAATAATGAAGCACCAGGAGGAATTGGACATGGAGCAATTTATCTTGGTGACGACGAATATATTCATTGCTCTAGAAATGTGCATATATCTAGTCTTTCTGCTAGACAAAGTGGAAGAGATGGAACAACACCATTTAAACATGCTTTTAGATTTTCTTAAGATATATATATAGTTATATATGTATTATGAACGAAACGAGAAAGGAATGGAATAAATATGAAAATAATTAAAAAATTGATACTTATAATATCAGCTATAATTATAGTTAGTGTTTTAGCAATTTTTTTAATAAATTCTCATAATGATATAAAAAAAGAAGATGACAGTATCGAAGAGGAAGAACCAGATGGATATGTACATGAAATGCAACCAGTAAAGGATGTTAATATGTTTTTTAGTGTTGCTAATTGTATACAAAAATATATTGATAATGCAACTAAAACAATACAATTAGATCAAAATAACAACATTATTGATGAAAATACAAAAAATACAATAATTTATAGTTTGCTAAGTAAGGAATATATTTCGAATAATCAAATTAATATTAATAATGTGACAGAGTATATTGAAACAATGGAGAGATATACAATATTTATTCCTATAAAAATGAGATGTATATATGAGGAAAATACAACAAATTTTATTGTATATGGGCTTATTCAAGAAGCGGAAACTAGTAAAATTTTGTCAGAAAGATATTATATTGTTACAACTGATAATATAAATACTACTTTTGCAATAGAACCTATATTAAATTCAAATTATAAAACGATTGATGATGTTCCAACAGATAAGTTTGTTGATAATGTAGAAACAAATAATTATAATTATTTGTTAATTGATACTATAAATATTGAAAATTTACTTATAAAATATATGTCATTTTATAAAAATATTATGTTAAATTATTCTGAATTATTTTTGAAA
>CANRFI010000026.1 GCA_947629855.1 uncultured Clostridia bacterium | reverse complement strand
AACATATGAAAATTATACTAATTTACCAAATCAAGTACTTATTGAAATAGAACTAACAGAATGTAGAATGTGGAAATTTGAAGTTATAAATGGAAAAAGAGAAGAGATTATAAAAATAATAAATTTAAGAAATAAATCCATAAATAATGTTATTTGTGATAAATTAAAAGAAGGATATTAGTTTTTTAAGTAATAAAGCACCAAATGGTGCTTTTACTTATCTTTCTAAATCCCAATCTTTTTCTCTTTCTTCATGTTCAAGTTGCTTTTTTGGATCAATAAAAGTACGAGTTTCTTCTTCAAAATTTTTGACTAATTCTTTAGACTCACCAATTCCAAATTTATGACAAATCCAATCAATAAATTTTTCAACAGTATCATAGAATTTATCAATAATTTTGTGTAAATGGTTATTTTCTTTTTCTAATGACCTAATTTTACTTTTGTATTTATATTCAATATCAAATTCTTTATTTTCAAATTCTTGCTCTAATTCTTTTTTTCTATTAAACATAAAAAACCACCTATAGTTTTAAAACTATAAGTAGTTAGTCGGTTTGTTTCTTATTCAATTAGCCACCACAATCGAATATAAGGCGATAATAAATCAAAATAAGGTAATTATTTATCATTTACTTTTATAATGCTTAATATTAAAATAATGATATCAATAAGTAGGATTTTGTTATGACTTTTATAAATCTTGTCAAACAAATGTCAAACAATTTTGTTTGAAAATTTAATTTTGCGAAAGTATTGGAATTAAAATATTTTTGTATTTATAACTATAAAATACTTATAAATAGCCACTTTAAAAGATAAAAAGTAATTTTAAAAATCTTTAAGTATAAAATGAAATATAAGACTTTGACTCTGGCATGCGCTAGTTCGAATCTAGCCAGCCCAGCCAAGAAGAAAAAAACATACAAGTATTGAAATATCAATATTTTGTATGGTTTATTTTTGCTAAATTAATGCAATAGCATTTTTAATTTATTTTTTAATTAAAAAATGTAAATGAAAGAATGTAGTAGTTTTTGTGTTACATTTATATTACAAAGTTATTAAAAATTAAAGTCAATGTTGAAATATTAAAATAGTAGTGGTAGAATATGTATAATAGTAATACAAAAATAACATAATATGGAAAGGACCAAAGAAAATAAAAAAAGAAAGAGAGGAAAACACAAGTGAAAAAAGAAAGAGGAATAACACTAATAGCACTCGTTATAACAATTATTGTACTTTTAATTTTAGCAGCAGTATCAATAGCAACATTAACAGGAGAGAGTGGAATACTAGGAAGAGCTAGTGATTCAAGTGTTGAAACAAGAGGAAGTTCGGTTCAAGAGCAAGTAGATTTATGGAACAATGATAAAACAGCACATAAATATGCAGGAGGAGAAGCCTCAGAAACATTAGAACACCTATTAAACAGATTAGTATCAGACAAATTATTAACAGAAGAAGAAAAAACAACAGTAGAAGAAACAGGAGAAGTCCAAATTGGAAAAAGAACAATAGTATTTGGAAAAGAAACAACAACATTATTACCAGCAGTAGACACAGAAAACAATGACACAACATATTTAACTGAAATGACAGTAAATGGACAAGCATTAAAAGGTTGGAAATATTTTTGCACAGAAGGAGATAAAGTAATATTAATATATGAAGAATTATTTCCAGTAGCAGCTTTAACAGTAACTGGAGATACAATAAGAACAAGTGGCACTACTGGAGTATTTTCTAATTCAAATGCTGGAGATTTTTTGAACTATTTAAGTGGAAGTGGCGATTATACTAATGTCTGGGATAATATTAGAACAGAAGTATGTAAAACAATTAAATCAAATGGATTAAGCATTACAGAAGATGATATTATTGTGCAAGGTGGAGCAACTCCAGTTCAATTTGACGAAGCTTATGATTTGAGATATCCAGATGACAATTTAGAAATAACATATATGAGTGAAGCATTAAATCCAGGATATCAATATAGGATTAAAGGAACAAGTAGTTATAGTGATGATTTATATTTAAGTAGTTTTGCTTCAGCTTCTAATCCAATCTTATTTCCATGTGATTATTGGTTAAATGGTATGAATGCACAATCTAATAGGCTTTGCTATGTTATAAGTGATTCTGCTAAATTAACTTATATGTGGGCAGTAACAAGTGATTGTGGTATTCGTCCAACAATTTCCCTTCCATCATCACTTTTTGAAACAAACTAAAAACAAAAAATCATTTTTAAGTGTGCTTGATTGCACACTTATTTATTTTTTATATTAAGGTTGTGTTTTATAAAAAAATTTAATCATAAAATAAGATTTTCACAATTATTGTAGTTTTAATCTTATCAGCGGTGTCAATTGTAATATCAAAAGGAGGAAATGAAACAAATGAAGCAAAAGTGCAAACAAATTGGAAAAATTAAAAAATTTTTATTGACATTTAAAACTATATTTTATTATAATAAAAAATAATAAGTATAATATTAGCTTTTACTATCAATAGGAATGGACTAGTATCATTAAATTTAATAATATGTTGATAATTATTACATTAAGCATAATCATAACAGTGATTGTAGTTTTAAATTTAGTAAAAAAGGTAGCAAAAAAGAATCAATAGAATCATTAAATTAAAAATAGCATATTATAGTTATTAACATTTAAAAATAAAAAAGGAAGGAGAAAAAAATATGGTAGAAATATTTAGAGAGGTAGCAGAAAGTGCAATGGGATCTAGTTTAAGTAATGTATCAGATGGTGTAATACTTATAATGGGTGTAGTTTTAATACTAATATTAATTGTTTCTATTTTTGCTTTTGGAGTACAAATAGTTTTAGCACTTAAATATCATAAGTACAACAAAAAACAAAATAGTTTAGATATGACAGGAGAAGATATTGCAAGGAAAATATTAGATGATAATGACCTACAAAAAATCAAAGTTAAATCAAGTGGTTCAGTCCTTTTTGGTAATAGCTATAGTCATTATTTTAAAAAGGTTAGATTAAGAAGATTAACATGGAAGAAAAAATCTGTATCTTCTTTAGCAATGGCTTCTCAAAAATCATGTTTAGCTATATTAGATAAAGAAAATGATCCAGATATGAAAACTAGAATTAAGCTAACACCACTTATTTGTTTTGGACCAATAGCATTTATTCCACTAATTATTATAGGAATATTACTTGATATTATAATTATAAAAGGACAATCTCCAGTATGTACTATAGCATGTACTGTAATAGGATTCCTAATTTATATAGCTTCATTTATAATGTCAATAAAAGTACTTAAAACTGAAAAAAAGGCACAAGATAAAGCATATGAATTATTAAAAGAAAATAATATGGCTACTGATGATGAATTAGCAATGTTAAAACGTTTATTTAAACTTTATAATATCCAATATATTAATGATATGATTATTTCATTATTAGAACTAATTTATAGAGTTTTACAAATTATAGCTATTGTTCAACAAAACAGTAGCACATCAAGTGATTAGCAAAATATGGTAAGCAATGAGAAAACATTCAATAAAGGTATAATTTATTGGACTGATAATAAGAGCAATTAGTGTGCTTTTAGTTTCTTTATATTTAAAAACCAGAAATTTATGAGTTATTCAACTGTTGAATTGGAATTTGAAGTTTAAACAAAAAATAGAACCTTAAAAGTTCTATTTTTTTTTACATTCACATATAGATTAAATAAAAAGATATAAGGGAGAATGAAAAATATGGATAAAACTATCGTTAACATAGCAAAAGGAGTCATAATAGCACTTTTAAGCACACTTATATTATTGCTAATTTTTTCAGCTGTTTTAACATATACACAAGTAAGTGAAAACATTATTAATCCAGTTATTATTGTAATAACAGCCATTAGTATTTTAATTGGAAGTTCAATTGGAAATATAAAAATAAGAAAAAATGGATTAATAAACGGAGCAATTATTGGAGGAGTATATATTGCTATAATTTATTTTACATCTAGTATATTAAATTGGCATTTTGGATTAAAATGGCAAAGTATAATAATGATTATAGTTGGAATGGTTTTTGGAATATTAGGTGGAATAATTGGTGTAAATAGAAAATAAATTAAGTTATTGGATTTATAGAAATAGTGTCTTTATCATTAATTAATCCAGACTTATCTATAACTACACCTGACGGAATTTCTATAGTTAAAAGACCATTTTTAATATCTATAAAAAAAGAAAATTCATATATTATTTCATAATTATTTTTAGATACAATACAAAAACTTTGAAAATCTGGACTAGCAACAGTGTTGTCTGCAAAAAACTTAAGACTATTTTGAGACAGATTTTCTTTTTCAATATTTTTTTCCGTTATTTTAAGATGACCTTTAATAAGATAAAGTTTTTTACCACTATTAGATTCACCTACAAGAGAACTATAGAAATCAAAAAAATTAACTTTAGGTTTAGATCTATCAATATTTATATTTACTGCTGTAATAACATCTTCTATTATGTATTTTGCAGAACTAAGTGGTAAAAAAATTGGACAACTAAATAATATAAATAAACACATAAAAGTCTTAATTACTTTTCGCAATAAGCATACCTCCTTTATAATCAATTTTTTAATTGGAAAAAACGATAAAAATATAAGATAGAAAATATATGATTAGTATAATGTAAAAAAATGGAAAAGTCAATAGAAAAAATAAACTTATAAATGTGGCAAGAGTCGGAAATTGTCGAATATTGCGACGAAAAATTGTTGACAATACATAAATATGGAATTATAATAAGAATACATTTTCAATTTCTATAATTTATTCAAAATTTTTTAAATTCGAAAATTCTATCGAAAAAAAATCCAAAAAAACAAATTAAACAAGGAAGGAGGTATGCTTATTTTTGAGTAGAAAGAAAAAAATAATAATTTTAGTAGCTATTCTATCTTGTATATTAATAACATTTGTAGGTGAGCAAAGTTTTTCTAAATATATGGCAGAAATAAGAGAAAATGGAACAGCAGACATTGCTACATGGGATTTTAAAGTAAATGGAAAAACAGATGAAGTCCAAAATATAGAATTAGCATCTGTAGTGGGACATGCACAAGGAGGAATAGAAAAAAGAAAAACAATTGCACCAGGTTCAAAAGGAAGTTTTGCTATAGCAATTGATTGTACAAATGCAGGAGTTAAAGTAGGGTATACCATAAGATTTGAAAATGAAACTACTAAACCAACAAATTTAAAATTCAAATATCAAGACCATACTTGTAATAACTTGTCTGAGCTAGAAGAATTTTTATCTGGTTATATAAATCCAACTGATGAAGATAAGAAAAGAACATTTACAATTGAATGGGAATGGCCTTTTGAAACAGGAAATACACCAGAAGAAAAAGCCCAAAATGATAAAATTGATACACGAGATTCTCAAAATATAACTAATTACAGTTTTGATGCAGTTGTTACAGGAACACAAGTAATGTAATAGCAAATATTTTATCAGTTATAGAAATTATGAAAATGTAGGCCTTATATAGTTGTCAATGCTTAAATGTAGAGGCAAGTTAAGACTTGTCTCTACAGATAATATACGGAGGAATAAATGAAAAAATATAAAAAAACAAAAAAAATATTAATCATAATAGTATTATTAATATTATTAGTATTTTCAGAATATAGTTTAGGAAAATCATATCAAAGTATTATAATGAAAGCTAATGGTGAAATAGCAAAACCAATTTTGGTAGTAGAAAATAATCCAACAATAGAAATGAATGGAGAAAATGAAAAAGAATATTTCAATTTTAAAATAAAAAATAATACAAAAACGGGAGAAATAAATCGGAATAAATTTAGAATATTATATTGAAATTTTAACAAAAGTAGATGAAAGCATAACATTTGAATTATATCGTAATGACAAAAAGCTCGATTTAAAAAATAATAAAACCAAAAATATAAAAATGGAGAAGGGAGTGGTACAGGAAGACAAATATCGATTAGAAATTAAATATGATAAAACTAAAAGCCATTCAATAGAAGATATTATACAAGATATCAAAATTAGAGTATATTCTGAACAAATAAAAGCTTAAGATAGAAAATAAAATACAAATAAATGTATCAATTTAAATCAATTTGTGCAAATTAATATTAATTTTTATTAATTTGCACAAATTTTATTATGGTAAAATTATTAAAAATAGTTGAAATTTTTTAGATTTTAATATAGAATTTAGGAAGACAAATTCGAGGAGGCAAAATATATATGGTAACTTTACAAGATGTAATTGAAAACAAAGAAGTGGATGCCTTAATTAGAGGGGCACAGAAACAATTAGACAGTCTCGGTTATACTGAACATAGCCATAGGCATATTTCAATTGTATCAAAAAGAGCAGGAGATATTTTAGAAGTATTAGGATATCCACAAAGAACAGTAGAATTAGCACGAATAGCAGGATATTTGCATGATATTGGCAACTGCGTAAATCGTACAGATCACGCTCATAGTGGAGCAATACTCAGTTATAACATTTTAAAAGATATGGGGATGCCAGTAGAAGAAAGAACAGAAATTATGATGGCAATTCGGTAATCATGATGAACAAACAGGTACTGCAATTAGTGATATATCAGCAGCAATCATTTTAGCAGATAAATCTGATGTACACAGAAATAGAGTTTGTAATACTAATTTATCAACATTTGACATACACGACAGAGTAAATTATGCAGTAACAGATGCTGAACTTAAAATTGATAGTAAAGAAAGAAAAATAGTATTAAACTTAACAATTGATACAAAAATTTGCCCAGTATTGGATTATTTTGAAATCTTTATGGATAGAACAATGATGAGTAAATATGCAGCAAAATATTTAAAAATATGGTTTGAGTTAGTAATAAATAATACTAAATTATTATAATTTTGGAGGATTTAAAATGAAAAAGGTAAAAATATTAACAATAATATTAGCAGTAATATTAATAATAATGATAGGATTTTTTGGAGTTTATACACAAGTACAAAATAGAATGGAAAATCAGGTAAGAGATTATTCATATGCAATGGATTTAAAAGGTGGTAGAAATATTGTATTAAGTGTAAATGAATCTAGCAAAACAGTTATAAAAGATTCAGAAGGAAAAGAAGTAGAAGATGCAGATAATTTAACAGATGAGGAAATAACAGAAAAAGGATATGTAAAAGAAGAAGTGCCATACAATACAGAAGAAGTAAAAACACAAGACAATTATAAAAAATCTAAAGAAATAATAGAAACAAGATTAAATCAAATAGCAATAGATAATTATATAATAAGACTAAATGAAACTTCAGGAGAAATTGTATTAGAAACAACAGAAAATGAGCAAATAGGAGATGTTTTAAATATTGTTTCAACTACAGGAAAATTTGAAATAAATGATTCAGAAACAGATGAAGTTTTATTAAATAATGACAATATTAAATCTGCTACAGTAACATCAGGTCAAACAGAAGAAGGAACAACCATATATTTACAACTTGAACTTAATAAAGAAGGTAGTCAAAAAATAGAAGAAATTAAAAATAGTATTGCATCAGAAGAAAATGAAACTCAAGAAGAAGAACAAGCAACTGAAGAAGATGAAATTTCAGAAGAAGCAGAAACAACTGAGGAGGATGAAACTTCAGAAGAAGAAGCAGAAGAATCAGAAGAAAATGAAAAAACAGGAAAAGTAACTCTTGATGATCAAGATGTTGGGGAGATTTCATTTTTAGAACAAAATAATTCACAAAAAATAAGAATAGCAATAGGAGATGAAACAACCAATACAACAACATTAAACAACAACGTAAATGAAGCTTCATATATTGCATTTATGATAAATACAAAAAATTTACCTATAGTTTATGAGGTAACAGGAAATCAATATATTTTATCAGATATAACAAATGAACAATTACAAGTTTTAGGATATATAGCAATTGGAATAATTGTATTAGGAATACTTGTACTAATCTTTAAGCATAAATTATTAGGACTATTGGCAGCAATTGCTTATGTTGGATTTATAGCAGGTTTTGGACTTGTAATTCGCTATACAAATGTTATTTTATCAATAGAAGGATTTTTAGCAATTGGAATTGTAATATTGTTGGATTATTTATTAATTATGAACTTATTGAAAAAATCATATAAAATAGAAACATATAAAGAATTCTTTATAAAAATCTTACCAATTATTGTTTTATCAATAGTATTTTGCCTTGTAAATTGGGCTCCAATGAGTAGCTTTGGAATGATATTATTCTGGGGAATTGTTTTACTTGCAATATATAATATGCTAATAACAAGTAATTTAATAAAAATAAAAGAAGGAAAGGATAAATAAAAATGAAAAATATAAGCATAAAAACAAAGATAATAGCAATTTTAGTAGCGATTATAATAATAGTAGGAATGGCTATTACATTAACTATTGGTCTAAATTTTGAGCTAAAATATCAAGACACAAAAAGGATGCAAATATACATAGGAAAAGAATTTGAAATAGAAGATGTAAAGCAAATAGCTAATGAAGTATTTGGAAACCAAGAAGTAATCCTTCAAAAAGCAAGAGAACTAGAAGATGTATTAAGTGTTACAGCTAAAGATATAACAGATGAACAAAATAGTGAGTTGATAAAAAAAATAAATGAAAAATATGAAACAGAAATAAATGAAGACCAAAATGAGACAGTACAAATACCAAAAGCAAGGGGAAGAGACTTAATAAAACCATATATTGCACCTTTTATTATAGTAACAATTATTATATTAATTTGTATGTTAATTAGATATTATAAATTAGGAAAGTTAAAAATTATATTAACATCAGTTTTAAGTGTAATAATTGCACAAATAACTTTGTTAAGCATTATTGCAATTACAAGAATTCCAATAGGAAGATTAACAATCCCAATGGTATTAGTAGTATATATTTTAACTTTTGTAGGATTAACTAAGCATTTTGACAAAGAATTAGAGAAGCTACCTAAAAATTAAAAATGTAAGAAATACTTTAGATAAAAAAATCTAAAGTATTTTTTTGAAAAAACTATACAAAATTAAAAAACTAATGATATAATAAAAGCCAAAGAGAAATCCAAAAATGGAGGATAAACTAAAATGGGAAATATAGTATTATTAGATGAACTAACAATCAATAAAATTGCAGCAGGAGAGGTAATAGAAAGACCAGCATCAGTAATAAAAGAAATGGTAGAAAATTCAATTGATGCAGGAGCAACAAATATAACTGTTGAAATAAAAAACGGAGGAATATCATATATAAAAGTAACAGATAATGGAAAAGGAATTGCACAAGGTGATTTAGAAATTGCATTTGAAAGACACGCAACAAGTAAAATTAGAACAGCAGATGATTTAAATATAGTTACTTCTATGGGATTTAGAGGTGAAGCATTAGCTAGTATTGCAGCAATTAGTAATGTAGAAATGATATCAAAAACAAAAGACCAAGAAACAGGATATAAAATTGTTGTAGAAGGTGGAGATGTTTTAGAAAAAGAAGAAGTAGGATGTACTACAGGAACATCTATAACTGTTCGTAATTTATTTTACAACACGCCAGTACGATATAAATTTCTAAAAAAAGATTATACAGAATCTGGATATATTGAGGATGTAGTAACAAGAATAGCATTAGTTAATCCTAATATTGCTATTAAATTAATAAATACTGGAAAAACAGTTATACAAACTAATGGAAATAGTGATTTACAAAGTGTAGTTTATAGTATTTACGGAAAAGATATTGCAACGGGAATTATGGAGGTTTCTTACCAATATGAAGACATAACCATAACAGGAGTAATTGGAAAACCAGAAGTAGCAAGATCTAATCGTTCAAATCAACTATTTTTTGTAAATAAAAGATATATTAAAGACAAAACCTTATCAGCAGCAACCGAACAAGCATATAAAGGATTGATACCACTTGGTAAGTTTGGATTTGTAATTTTAAATTTAGAAATGAATCCATCAAAAGTTGATGTTAATGTGCATCCAGCAAAACTTGAAGTTAGATTTGAGGAAGAAAACAAAGTATTTCAGTCTATTTACCATGCAATAAAAGACACATTATTGAAAAATGAATTAGTAGCAGAAAGTGCGCCAAATCGCAGAGAATTAACTTTTGAAGAAAGATTAAACACAATAAAAGAAGCAAGAAAAGAAAATTTAAAGGGTGGATTATTTTCATTTAGAAAGCAAACTGAAAAGAAAATTGAGCAATATACAAATGATGAAAGTAAAATAAAAACAAATATACCAAATGAGATAAAAGAAGAAACTGAAAAATATGAATTAGAAAAACCAAATGAAGATATAAAACAAGAATTTGAAGAAGTAAAAGAAAAGATTGAAAAGTTAGACAATAATCCACAAGTTGTTTCAAAAGACTTTAATGAAATGTACTCAAAAATGTTTGGAACAGTGCCAGTTAATGCTAATGTTGAACCAGAAAGCCAACCAAAAGAAGAAGTTATATCAGAAAATAAAAATGATGTAGAGCCAGTAAAAAAAGAAGAAGAAACAACTGAAATAGAGCAAACAGAAAAAACTAAAGAAACAAATGAACAACCAAATAAACCAACTAATATGTCTATATTTGAAAATACAGAAAAATTTAGTAAACCAGAATACAAATTAGTTGGAATTGTATTCAATACATATATTATTCTAGAAATAGATCAAGAAATGTATATATTAGATCAACATGCAGCTCACGAAAGAATTCTATACGAACAGGTAAAAAAGAATTATTATAGTGATATAAATAAAGACTCACAAATGCTTTTATTACCAGATATTGTAACACTAACGCATAAAGAAATGGAATTAGCTAGAGAAAATTTTGAAATGTTTGAACAAGCAGGATTTGTTTTAGAAGAATTTGGAGAAAACACTATAAAATTAAACGGAGTACCAACTATTTGTGTTGAACTAGATACAAAAGAACTATTTTTAGAAACTCTAGATGAAATAAATAATATGTCTAGAACATCTAAACAAGAAAAGGAAGAAAAATTTATTGCAACTGTAGCTTGTAAAGCTGCAATAAAGGCTAATATGGTAATAGAAGAAAGAGAAGTAAAAGCCTTAATGGATGAACTACTAGAATTACCAAATCCGTTTACATGTCCACATGGAAGGCCAACAGTTATTAAAATGTCAAAATATGAAATAGAAAGAAAATTTGCAAGAAAATAGAAAGGAAAAAATATGATATTCATTTTTATAATGACTATAATGATATATTTTATTTTAATCGCATGGACTTGGCAAAGTTTAGCGTTTTTTGAGAAGCCTAAAAGAATTGCTTACATAGTAATAGGGTTTATTGTTATGTATGTTATTACATTTATTGTTTTTCAAACAACGAAATCAGGTTTACAATATCAAAATGAACAGATGCAGTTAGATGTTCAAAACATAATTGTTTTAATATTTACAGGAATAAATGGTATTATTGCTATGCCACAATTAGGAAGAATATTAGATAAGATAGATGGAGGAGAAAAAGAAAAAGGGAAAAAAAGACTAATAATATTACTAGTTATATTTATAATTTGTTTAATAATAGAAAGTGGATATATGAAAAATATACAACAAGGAATTTTAAGTGTATATAGGAGCAATATAAATGGATAAAGTAATTGTAATATGTGGACCAACTGCTTCTGGTAAGACACGGATTATCAATTGAACTTGCAAAAAAAATAAATGGAGAGATTATATCTTGTGATTCAATGCAAATTTATAAAGAAATGGATATTGGGACAGCAAAGGTCAGTAAAGATGAAATGCAAGGGATAAAACATTATTTGATAGATTTTGTTTCACCAGAAGAAAGATATAGTGTAGCAGATTATAAAAAAGATGCCAAAAAAGCCATAAAAGAAATTATAGAAAAAGGCAAAGTTCCAATAGTAGTAGGAGGAACAGGACTATATATTGATAGCCTAATTTATGAGATAGAATACCAAAATATTGAGTTTGATCAAGATTATAGAAAAAAATTAGAAGAAGAAGTAAAAATATATGGTCTAGAAAAACTATATGAAGAAGCAAAAAAAATAGATCCTTTGGCTATACAAAAAATAAGCTCAAATGATGAAAAAAGAATTCTTAGAATATTAGAAATATATCATACAACTGGAAAAACAAAAACAGAACAAGAAATAGAATCTAGGAAAAAAATACCAGAGTATGAATATTTAGTATATGCTCTAAAATGGGATAGAGAGAAACTATATGAAAGAATCAATCAACGAGTAGATTTAATGATAGAACAAGGATTAGTAGAAGAAGTAAAAAAAATTCTAGAAAACCATAAGAACTTTCCAACAGCAATGCAAGCCTTAGGATATAAAGAAGTAGTAGAATATTTGGAGGGCAAGACATCAAAAGAAGAAATGTGTGACAAAATTAAAATGGAAACAAGACGATATGCAAAAAGACAGATGACATGGTTTAGGAAAAACAAACAAACAATATGGCTAGATGGACAAGCAAATGTGAAAGATAATATTAGAAAAATAATGGAAGACTTTAATTCTTAAAAGGGAGGAAAATGAAGTTTGGAAGAGCCAAAAAAGAAAAGAAAAAAACAATTAACTTCTAAATCAATCATAATTCTAGTTATTTTACTGGCTATTTTAATCTATATTTTTTATATTATTTATCTTTTAGTGAAGCAACCAACTAATATTTTTACAATTGAAAAAGGAAATTTGTATCAAGAAGAAACTGACATAGGATATGTAATAAGAGATGAACAAGTTGTACAAGGTGAAAATTATAAAAATGGTATGATGCAAATAAAATCAGAGGGAGAAAAGGCAGCTAAAGATGAAAATATATTTAGATATTATAGTTCAAATGAAGAAAACTTAAAAAAGAAGATAGAAGACTTAGATAATAAAATACAAGAAGTTATGATTAATGATACAAGTTTGTTTTCATCTGATATGAAATTATTAGAAAATCAAATTGATGAAAAAGTAGAAGATATTAATCAAATAACAGATATGGCAAAACTTGCAGAATATAAGAAAGAAATTAATAATTTGGTAACAAAAAAAGCACAAATTGCAGGAAATTTAAGTCCAAAAGGTTCATATTTAAATCAGTTAATTGAAGAAAGAAAAGGATATGAAAGTGAATTAAATTCTGGAGCAGAATATGTAAAGGCACCAAGAAGTGGTATTGTATCATATAAAGTAGATGGACTGGAAGAAACTTTAAACCCAAACAATTTTAGTTCTTTAAGTAAAGAATATTTAGAAAGTTTAAATTTAAAAACTGGAAAAATAGTAGCAACAAGCGAAGAAAGTGGTAAGATTATAAATAATTTTGAATGTTATATTGCAACTATTTCTTCATCAGAAGAAGCCAAAAAAGCACAAGTAGGTCAAAAAGTAAATATACGTTTATCAAACAATATTGAAATTCCAGCTGAAATAACAAATATTATGAAGGAAGACGAAAATCAAATTGTAGTTATTTTAAAAATTAAAGAACAAATAGCAGAGTTAATTAATTATAGAAAAATTACTTTTAGCTTAATTTGGTGGAATGATGAAGGGTTGAAAGTACCAAATCAAGCGATTATAAAAATAAATGATTTAGATTATGTTGTTAGAAGTAGAGCAGGGTATTTAAGCAAGATATTAGTAAAAATAAAAAAACAGGGAGAAAAATACTCAATTATTGATTCTTATCAAACAGATGAACTAACAAAAATGGGATGGACAAGTAACGACATTGTACAATATAAAAAAATAGCATTGTATGATGAAATTTTATTAAATCCAGATTTAAGTGCAATAGAATAAGTATTACAAAAATATTACAGAAATATTAAAATTCAATAACATTAACAAAAGGTATTGACAATATTTAAAAAAAAGTAGATACTTAAGTAAATAAACAAAGGAAGTAAATTTAGGAGGTTTTTTTTATGGCAGGAGCATTAATGGATAAAGTATGGGGATTATTCGGAATGGATACACAAGAAGAGGAAGATTATGAAGATGAGAATGTGTATGATGTAGAAGATGAAGAAGAGGTAGAAGAGAAAAAGTTATTTGGAAGGAAAAATAAAGTAGTTCCTATGCCACAATCAAACACAAATGCGATTAAAATGGTAATATCACAACCTACTACATTTGAACAATCAGATGAAATTTGTAGCTTTTTAAAAGA
>CANRFI010000025.1 GCA_947629855.1 uncultured Clostridia bacterium | reverse complement strand
TTTCTGCTTTTACTTTTCCAAATAAAATATGTAAAATTCCTTTTAAAATTCTTCCTCCATCTAACGGATATATTGGCAATAAGTTAAATAAAATTAATAATAAATTAGAATATAACACTAATAAAGTTGAAAAAATATTTATTTTTAAGTGTGTAACTATTAAAATTATAAACAAATTAGTTAATGGTCCGACTAACTGCTACTAATATTTTTTTTAGTTCAAGTTGATTTCCATTTTTTATTTTTTTATTATAATCATTTGGTGTTAATTTAAATGAAATTGATACTCCGTATGGCATAATTTCTATTTTTTGTGGTTTCATCCCTAATAGTAATCCTGCTGTTAAATGTCCGGAATTCGTGAAGAATAGCAAAAAACATTATCATAGCATATATTTCTATTTGTTTTGTAAAATAAAATAGTAAAATAAATAGAAATATTTTTAAATCAATTCTAAATCGCATAACTCCTCCTCTATAATTCTAAAATTGTCTGTGGATCAACTGTCCTTTCTGAAATTCTAATTTCGAAATGTAAATGTGGTCCTGTTGAGTTTCCAGTTGATCCTACTTCTGCGATTTCTTGACCTTGTATAACTTTATCTCCTTGTTTTACATATAAGTTGTTACAGTGTGCATAGATAATACTTACTTCTCCTATTTGAACCTTTATATGTTTTCCATATCCACCTTCTTCTGAGGCTAAGACTACCTCACCATCAGTTGCTGATTTTATTTTAGTTCCTAAGTCTGCTGCTATGTCTGTTCCTGTATGGTTTTTAGATATATTTACACTTGTTTGTTCTACGTCTCTATAACCATATTTAGAAGAAATTATTCCTTCTATAGGCTTAATAAAAGTTGTTGTTTCTTTTATATTTTGAATATCTATTTCTTCTTGTGATAAACTTTGGTTATTTTCTTCTGTAGTATTTATATTAATAATTTCATTATTCAATACTTCTTCTGCTTGTTCTACTGCTCCACCAATAGCCATATTTTCAGACTTTCCCTCTTCTTTTGGTACTATAAAATTTACTACTTGATTTTTAATTGACTCATATAATTCTATAAAATTAGTATCATAAGAAAGTATTTGATTTGCATTATTAATAAAGTCTTGAGAAAAAATAAATTCATTGTTTTGTACTGTATATACAATTAGATAAATGATAATGCAAATTATCATTTGTATTACCATTTTCTTTAATAATTTAATATCTTTTTTGTTATTTATATTTAATTTTGCAATAGGTCTTGTCTCACCCTGTTTTCTTCTTTCATAAATCTCCTCAGCTCGTCTTATTTTTTCTTCTACACTCATTACTCTTTCCATAAAAACACCTCTAACTTAATACAGCATATGTCTAAGAAAGAAGTTTTATTACTTATTTTGCAATTAATAATATCGCTTGTATAATCATAATTACACTTGATAAATATGAATATATTTTTAGTCTTGCATATTTTTTACTGTTTTTTATTGTTTTAATTGTTTTTTGTTGAGTATTATTTTCTACTTTTGAAATATAGCTTGAAACTAACATTTCCGCTTCTTTTAAGATATAATCTTTTTCTCTTCTACTTGGCTCATTTTGATTAGTTTTATTATTTTTTTCTATTTTTTCTAGTTTTTTAACTTTCTTGTTAGATTTTAAAATAACTATTGCTTCTTCTACCAAATTAGATGGTAAATTTTTTAATACAACCATATTTTTCATTTTACTTGTCTCCATGGTTACCTCCCTTGAAAACTTTACTTTTATATTTTAAGTTTTTCCATTTTTTTCAAGGTTATACAAAAAAGTAGAAGTTCATTTTCTAAACCTCTACTTTTTTTCTATTAGAAATAAATTACTCTTGAACCAACTAATTTGTTTTGTGTACCCTTATTATAAGTATTATAAAGTTTATTCCTTACAGCAACTGTTACGTGAGGGCAACCGTGAGAAGATGGTAATGGATGTCCACTGCTATCTTTTGGAATTCCACCAATATGTACTGTATTTCCAAAATATCTTCCTGATTTTATACATTGCATATGTATTGCATTTCCCAATGATGGATTTTCTACAGCAAAATCTTTTATTTCAAAATCAAAGTGAATTCCAGTTGAACCGTGAGTGTTCTCTACATCTCCTGTTGAAGTCTCATGAATTTCTTTCAGTTCCCATACACCGTTTTTATTTTTCTTGAATAGCATTATTCTTTGTGTTCCTTGATTTACCCATAATAAGTAATCTGTTTTACTTGTAAAGCCTCCATTATTTATATATTCTTCATAAACTGCATTTGGATATGCATCATCAATATGATAACTTTTGAATTTTAAATTTTTAACGTTTATTTCTACTATTTTTCCACTTTTCAATCTTACTGGAAGTTTTTTATCGCTATAATAATATTTTACTCCTAATAGTTCAACTGTAGTTCCTTTTTTTACTTCAACCTTTTCATTTGAATTTTGTACACTAGCATTTACTTTTTTTGTTAATGTTACATTTTCATATAAGCTATGAACAACATATACTGTACATTCTGCATATACATTTGGATTTGCTTGTAGGGTTGCTCTTACTACTGCTATTCCTCCGTTTAATCCTGTAACTTCTCCATTTTTATTAACTTTTACAATTTGATTACCACTTTGTACACTCCAAATAATATTTTTATTATTTGCATTTGGTGGGTAAAAGCTTGTTACTGATAACTGTACTTTTTTGTTTTTATGATCAATATATTCTTTGTCTTTTGATGTTATATACCATCCTTCTTTACTTTTATCATCGATTGCTGCTATTGTTTTATTTAATGTTATTTTTGTTGCAACAATTTCTGTTCTTTTTACTGTTACTGTACATGTTGCCTGTTTTCCATTGCCAGTTGTTACTGTTATAACTGCCGTTCCTACACTAACCCCTACTATGTTTCCACTTTGATCTACTCTTGCTATATTTGTATTGCTACTTGCCCATACTATATTGTTTTGTATATTACTAGTACTTGGATTTATAGTAGCTACTAATTTTTCTTGTTTTACTCCATTTAAGTCTAATACAGTTGTAGCTTTATTTAATTGTATACTTTCTGGATAAATTTTTTCTCTTTCTACTAGTATTTCACAAGTATCCTCTTTTCCATTTTCTGTTCTTGCAGTAATTGTTACATTTCCTTCTTTTTTAGCTGTTATTATTCCGTCTTGACTAATTGTTGCTATTTCTTCATTACTGCTTATCCATTCTATTTTTGTATCTACATTAGCACTTTCAGGGTCAATGGCTACTTCTAATTTTCCTGTATGATTATTTTCTATTATAGCATTTTTTGTATTTAATCTTATTCTTTCTGGACTTGTTTGTACTATTACTTTACATTCGCTATTTTTTCCGTTTTCTGTTGTTGCTGTTATAATGGCTGTACCATTTTTGATTCCTTCTATTTTTCCATTTTGATTTACTTTTACTATTTCCTCATCACTACTTGTCCAAATAATATTATTTTTCATATTACTATTTGCTGGTATTACTGTTGCAGATAAGTAATCTTGATTATTAATACTCATATCTAATATTAATTGGTCTTTGCTTAATTCTAATTCTTTTGGTAAAATTGCTAACTTATTGCATAGGACAGAACATCTAACTGATTTTCCATTTTCTGTTGTTGCTATAATTATTGCTCTTCCTGGTTTTTTTATCTCTACTTCTCCGTCTTGTGCTACTGTTGCAATTTCTTCATTTGTACTTGTCCAAGATACTTTATCTTTAATATTAACATTTTTTGGTCTTATAATTACTTCTAATTTTTGTTTTACTATTTCTCCATCATCTATTGTTTCATTTATTTTTGTTTTATTCATAATTATTTCTTCAGGTGTTGTTTGTACAGTAATTTCACAAATTGCTTCTTTACCATTTTCTGTTGTTGCTTTTATCATTGCTGTTCCATTACTAATACCTGTTAAGTTTCCATCTTGATCTACTTGTACTATTTCATCATCACTACTTTGCCAAATAATATTGTTTTGTGTGTTGCTATCAATTGGTTTTATTATTGCAAATAAATTGTCTTTTATATCTTTACTTAAGTCTAAAGTTACCTCGTTTTTATTTAACTCTATACTTTCTGGATAAATTTTCTCTTTTTCTACTAATAATTCACAACTTGCTTCTTTACCGTTTTCTGTTGTTGCTATAATAGTTACATTTCCTTCCCTCTTAGATGTTATGGTTCCATCTTGATCAACAGTTGCTATATTTTCATTACTACTTTTCCATTCTACTTTTGTATTTATATTAGCACTTTCTGGTTCAATAATTGCTTCTAACTTACCTATATGATTTTTCTCTATTATTGCATTTTCTGCATTTAAGTTTATATCTTGTGGACTTGTTTGTACTATTACTTCACATATAGCTTCTTTTCCATTTGTTGTTGTTGCTTTTATTATTGCTGTTCCGTTATTAAAATAATTTAAAACTCCATTTTCATCTATTTTAACTACATCTTCGTTACTACTTGTCCAAGCAATTTCATTTTGTGTATTGCTATTTTCTGGAATAATAGTTGCTTCCAAAGTTTCTTGATTGTTTTCGTTCATATCTAATGTAATTTTATCTTTACTTAAAATTATATTTTCTGGAAAAATTTCTTCTACTACGTCTTCTGTTAGCATTTCTTCTATAGAATCTTGTGCGATATCTTCTTGCGTAACTCCATGTGTATAATCGCCTTCGTTTTCGTTAGCTTCTTGTTGATTGTCTTCTTTGGCTTCTTCCTTGACTTCTTCTTTGACTTCTTCTTTAACTTCTTCTTTAGCCTCTTCTTTGGCTTCTTCTTCAACTTCTTCTTTAGCCTCTTCTTTGGCTTCTTCTTCAACTTCTTCTTTATTGTCTTTTCCGAGTTCTTCTATATTTTCTTCAAGTTTTTTATCAGAATTACTGTTTAAATTATCTTGTGGTGAATTTGCATTTTCGGAACCATATATTGTATGCTCTAGTGGTTTTATTTTGTTATCCTCTTGTTGTTTTGGAGTTGAGAGCGTAAGTAATAAACAACTAAATAAAATAATCGTTATGATACAACCTGCAATCATAATTATTATCTTTTTATCTTTTAACATAACCATCACTCCTATCTTTTGTTTTGTTCCTATATATATATTATAACATAAAATTACAAATATGTAAAATTTTTATGTGGATTTATCGGATTTAGGTGCTATATTTAAATAATTTTTTATAAATAGACAATTAAAAAAACACATCCAAAATAGATGTGTTAACCATTTTTATGCAGATTTTAATTCTAATCTAAGTTTATCTGCAATCATTGCAATAAATTCTGAATTTGTTGGCTTTCCTTTGCTAGCAGAAATTGTGTAGCCAAAAATTTGCTCTACTGCTTCTTGTTGACCTCTTCCGCCACGCAACTTCTATTGCATGGCGAATTGCTCTTTCTACTCTACTTGGAGTAGTGCTATATTTAAAGGCAATTTTAGGATATAAACTTTTCGTAATTTGATTAATTACATCAATATCATTTACAACCATCATAATTGCTTCTCTTAAATATTGATATCCTTTAATATGAGCTGGTACTCCAACTTCATGAATGATGTTTGTTACTAATGCTTCTAAATTATCTTCTTTTTTTGCTTCATTATTTGGCAGGTCTATGTACTTTTGTTTAGGTTCTCTACTTATAAAATTCGTCCCTAACTGACTTGGTTTAAAGAATTTGATTTCTCTAATTCTTTTTATTAAAACTTCAATGTCAAATGGTTTTACAACATAATAATCTGCTCCTGCTATAATCGCTTTTTGTGTTATTTTATCTTGACCTACTGCTGATAGCATTATACAAGTTGGTCTGTTTTCTGGTTTTATTGTATTTATTTTTTCTAATACTCCTAATCCATCTAAGTGTGGCATAATTACATCCAATAGAACAACATCTGGTAATGTGTTTGTTATCATATCTACTGCCTCATTTCCATCTTTTGCGACAGCAATAACCTCCATATCTTCTTGATGATTAATGTAAGAAAGTAGTGTATTACTAAAATCTTGATTATCATCAGCAATTAAAATACTAAGTTTTTCTTTCATTTTTTCCCTCCTAAATTTTTTGTAAAATTTTCACATTTGTAATTATAATAATTTATTCGAGAAAAAGCAATAATTTTTGGAAATATTTTCCAGAAATTTTATGAAAGTGATATTTTCATATACTTTTCGTTATATATTTTTTACTTATTTCTTTTGCATTTTTTAAAATGATTGTTTTTGTTTCAAAATCTTCCTTAAATTTTTCTTTTTTTTCTTCTTCTAACTCTATTTTACATACAATTAAACTACTATATTTTACATTTGTTATCAAAATATTATTTTCTTTACAGTAATGTTTGAATTTGCTATATTCATTATAGTCTATCTCAACTAATATCTCAATTCCTTGACACTTTTGAATTTTTGTACTATTTTCTAATGCTTTTTGAAGTGCTTCTGTATAGCTCCTAACTAATCCTCCTGTTCCAAGTAAAATCCCTCCAAAATATCTTGTTACAATAATTAATACATTTGTAATATTATTTTTTTGTAAAATATTTAACATGGGTACTCCTGCAGTTCCGTGAAGGTTCACCGTCGTCACTCGATTTTTCTATAATTGAGTTTTCTTCTAATACTCTATATGCAAAGCAATTATGCCTTGCATCGTAGTATTTCTTTTTTATTAATTTTATTTTTTCTTCTACTTCATTTACATTTTCTACAGGAAATAGATGAGCAATGAATTTTGATTTTTTTTCTGTAATTTCTGCTCTAGTATCTTCTTTTATTGTCATAAATTCCATCTCTATTTCCCTCCTTTTTAATTATTCTTCTTGCAACATTCCAGCAGTATATCCAGTAGAATATGCTATTTGTAAATTAAATCCTCCTGTGTAAGCATCTACATCAATTATTTCTCCTGCAAAATATAGTCCTTTTACTTTTTTGGATTGCATAGTCTTTGGATTAATTTCTTTTACAGAAATTCCTCCACTTGTAATAATTGCCTCTTCTATTGGTCTAAATCCTTTTATTCCTATCTCGAACTTTTTTAAAATTGTTACTAGTTTTTTTCTTTCTTCTTTTGTAATCTCATTTACTTTTTTTGCTGGATAAATCCCACTTTTTTCAATTATTACTGGTATCATTGTTTGTGGCAATAATTTGTTTAAACTATTTTTAAATTGTTTATTTTTTGCTTCTTCAAAATCTCTCATTATTCTTTCTTCTAACTTCTTTTCAGATAATGCTGGTTTTAGGTCAATTTGTAATATTATATTTGATAGATTTTTATATCTTACTAGATGTGACGAACCACTTAAAATAATTGGTCCTGAAACACCAAAATGAGTAAATAACATTTCTCCAAAATCTTCGTAAATACTTTTTTGGATTGTTGTATCTATTAATTTAATTTTCACATTTTTTAGGCTTAATCCTTGTAGAGCCTTACATACATCTTTTGAATATGTTTCTAATGGTACTAATGAAGGTTTTAATTCTTGTATAGTATGTCCTAACTCTTTTGCTAGTTTATAACCGTCTCCGTTAGAACCTGTCAATGGATAACTTTTTCCTCCTGTTGCCAATATTATCTTATCTGCTTCTATTTTTCCATTATTAGTTTGAACTCCTATTATTTTAACTTCATTATTTGTTTTTATTGTTAGTATTTTTTTGACTTGCGTATTGTATTTTATATCTACATTTAATTCTTTTAATTTTTTCATAAAACAGTTTAATACATCTTTTGATTTATCTGTTACTGGGAAAATCCTATTACCTCTTTCTTCTTTTACTTCTAATCCTTGTTTTTTTAAAAATTGTATAATATCTTGGTTGGTAAAATTTTTATAGCAACTATATAAAAACTTACCATTTCCTGGGGTATTCTTAATAAAGCCCTCCATACCTAAAGAAGATGTAATATTACATCTTCCTTTTCCTGTTATTAATAATTTTTTACCAAGCATTTCTGTTTTTTCTAATAGAATAACTTCATATCCACATTGACTTGCGGAAATTGCTGCCATCATTCCGACTTGGTCCTCCACCAATTACAATTACTTTCATTTATTTATTCTCTTTCTTTTTTCCGATTGTTTGTTTTTTTCTTGGTTTCGCTTTTCTTTGTTGTTTTTGTAGGTGACTTTTTTGTTGTTTTTGTTGCTGTTTTTGTTGTTTTACTTTTTCCTTTTGTAGTTGATTTTGATTTTGATGTACTTGCCTTTTTAGTTGTTGTTGTCTTTTTTGGTTTTTCCTCTTTTAAAAGATTTTCTTCTTCACTATCTATAAAGAAATCTCCTGTGTCTTCTTCTTTTGAAGAATTTTCAGGTTCAAAATCTGTTTCTTCATCATCATCTTCTTCATTTTCTTCGTCATTTCCATTTAAATAACCTATATCATTTGCTTGTGCTTCCTTAATATATTGATCTAGTTTATCATCAATTCCTACTTCTACAGTTGTATCTTCTAATTCGTCATCTTCATCATCTAATAGGTTTTCGTCGTCTAAATTTAAATCATCATCTTCGTCATCTAATAGATTGTCGTTATCTAAATTTAAATCATCATCTTCGTCATCTAATAGATTGTCGTTATCTAAATTTAAATCGTCATCTTCGTCATCTAATAGATTGTCGTTATCTAAACTTAAATCGTCATCTTCATCATCTAATAGATTTTCATCACCTAAATTTAAATCATCATCTTCGTCATCCAATAGATTTTCATCATCTAATTCGTTTTCTAATAAACTTTTTTTGCTATTTTCCTCTTCCTCAAGTATATCTTGCTTTTTTTCTTCTGTCGTTCTACTATCTTCACTATATGCTCTATTTAAAATGTCAACATAGTCTTCCTTCTTCTTTTTCTTAGACTTACTTTTCATTTGCTTTTTCGCGTTTTTTTCTTCCTGCTTTCTTTGTTTCTCCTGTCTACGATATGCCTTTCTTTGGCTACTTCCTCCTAAGATTAATATTGCGATAATCAACAATATTAAAATTGATAAAATGCTAACTACTACCATTTTTTATCTCCCTTCCTTTTTACATTTGTATATATTTTATTGCTTTTAATATACCCAATTTTCCATATTCATATGTAAGTCCACCTTGTAAATATGCAATATATGGTTCTCTTAACGGTCCATCACAACTAAGTTCTATTGTCGAACCTTGTGTAAATGTTCCTGCTGCCATAATAACTTTATCATCATATCCACCCATTTTTCCCGGATATGGAATAACATCTGAATCAATTGGTGAACCACTTTGTATTCCTTGGCAAAATTTGACTAATTTTTCTTCTTCATTTAGGTGAATTGTTTGCACAATGTCTGCTCTTTTTTCATTAAATTTTGGTTCTACAAGATAACCTAATCTTTCTAATATTCTACTTGCAAAAATTGCTGTCTTTACACTACTTGCTACAACACTTGGTGCAAAAAATAGTCCTTTTAAAAATAGTGTGTTTTGATTTAAAGATGGTCCTATTTCTTTTCCAATCCCTGGCGCGGTTAATCTTTCAGCACATAAATTTATTAAATCTTTTCTTCCAACAATGTAAGCTCCTGATGTTGCAATTCCAGCTCCTAGGTTCTTCATTAAAGATCCGAACTGTAATATCTGCTCCTACTTCTATTGGTTCTTTTTCTTCTACAAATTCACCATAGCAATTATCTACCATAATAATTACATCTTTATTTACTTTTCTAATTGATTTTATTGCCTCTTCTATTTTTTCTATTGTAAGACTTTTTCTAGTAGAATATCCTCTTGATCTTTGAATTTCTACAAGTTTTATATCATTTTTTGATAATCTTTCTTGTATTTTTGAGATGTCAAATTCATTTTCTACTAAATTAATCTGTTCGTATTTAATTCCATATGACTTTAAAGAACTGTTACTTTCTTCTTTTCCTATTCCAATTACTGTTTGTAATGTATCATATGGTTCACCTGTAATGCTAAGCATTGTGTCATTTGGATGAAGAATAGCAGATAATGTAATTGCTAAAGCATGTGTCCCAGATATGAATTGTGCTCTTACTAGGCTGTCCTCTGCTTTGAATATATGACTATATATTTCTTCTATTTTGTTTCTACCTGGTTCGTCAATTCCATATCCAGTTGCAGAATTTAAATGTACTTCTTGTAATTTACATTCTTGAAATGCTTTCAATACTTTTTGGCTGTTTTTTTCGCATATTTTGTCAACTTCTTCTAATATAGGTTTTATTTCTTGTTCAACTTCATTTGATAGTTTTTCTATATTTTGCTCCATCAATTTTACCTCTTTTTCTTGCTTGCATTTTTATTTTACTATACTTTGTTTTTTTTTGCAACATTTTTGAAAAATAAAAAAGGATTATGAGAACTTATTCTCATAATCCCCTTTTTTTATTATAATACATATTTTTTAATTAAAACAATTCCTGCTGCTGTTGTAAGTAAAATTATAAATCCTAATGTAAAGTATATCTTTATTTGTCCTGTTTTAATTGATAAAATAACTGGTGCATCATCAATATCATCTTCTCCGTCTTTTTTATTATCTGGAGTTGAATCTTTATCTGGTACATCATATGGATTATCATCTTCTGATATTTCTGCTTTGTTTGTCATTACTGTACCTAATCCACATTCACCATTTATCCAGGTAAGTACAACTTCTACATCTGCATATTCTCCTGGTTTTAATAATTTATTTTCTAATAATCTTGTAGATATTATATTGTTTCCTTCATCCTTCCAACCTGGGTTGTCTGCTGCTACAAATTTCAATCCTTTTGGTACATAGTCTGTTACTTCTTTTGCATATCCTTCTATGTCACCTTCATTAATTACTCTGATTGAATATCTGAACTTAACAGTTACTTTATTTAATCTACTTTGTACAATTTCTACTTTTACAACTTGTTCTGGGTCATCATATGGTTTATGTCCTGTTTGTGTAACAGTTTGTTTTCCATTGTCAATTACAATTGCTTGTGTTACCCATTTTCTTAAAGCTAAGTCGAATTCTCTTAATTCAATGTATTCTTTATCTTGATCGTCTTCTCCTTCATTCCATTTACCTGGCTCTGAATCTTCATCATCAACGTCATTTCCATGTTCATCTGTATCTTCTGAAATTTGTGCTGAGTTTACGATAACTCTATCAGATGAATTTGGTTCTACTACTCTAAAGGCTACTTTTACATCTTTAAAGTCTGGGTTAGTATCAGAAATTTCTGCATTTTTATTAAATGCTTTTAATAAGTTTGGATTTTCAGTAATATCTGTATTGTTTTTCATTCTATCTTCGCCTTGTTCTTTTGATAAATAGTCTGTTACAATTACTTCTGCTTCTTCTGGGTTAGTTGTTTTTATGTATTTTTCATCATCTTGTGTGATAACTTCTCCTGTTGCTGTTTCTCCATCTTTTAGTTTTCTGTACATTGTCCATCTATATTCTGTATTTGTTGCATTATCTGGTAAAAATACTAATCCATCTGGAATATCATCTAATACTTGAGCAGCATATCCATTTCGTGCCCCTTCATTAAATATCCTAATTGTATATTCTACTACATTTCCACTTACTACTGTTAGAGGATCTTTTCCATGTTCATAAGTAATTTGATCATTTTCTTTGTCATAATTTACCTGTGGTATACGTGAATCAACTACTCTATCTTCTATTTTTGTAATGAATTTTCTTAAAGCTAAATCAAATGGTTTGATTACTACTTTCTCAAAGTCATCATCATCTTCTTGACCTGGTACATATGATCCTGTTTCGTCATCTTTATATTCAGGTAGGTTCTCATCTGATGGAAGTACTACATTGTTCTCTTCAGAATCTCTATCTTTTGCTGATTCTTTATTTTCATCTAAGTACTTAGTAATATCAGCAATATTAGTTATTGGTTCATCTGCTTTTGCTTCATCTGTTACTTTACACATAATTGGTACTTCTTTGTAAGATAGTGTATATCCATTAGCATTTTTTACTGCTTTTGTTATTATTTCATTTTCTAAGTATTTTGTTGTTACTGTTCTTCCATCTTCTGATGCAATCCATCCATATTGTCTGTTGTAAGAGTTGTCTACAAATTCTAAATATGGTGGTAAGTGATCTTTAATTTCTGCTGCATATCCATCAACATCACCTTCATTATATACTCTTAACATATATATAACTAAATCACCTTTTTCTACTTCTACTGGTGTTTTTGGATGATTGTATGTAGCTGTTGTTATCATTTTTCCGTTTTCGTCTGTTGCATTTAATTTAGATGTGTCTACTTTTGGTGCTCGTAAATAAGAGCCATCTGAATTTTTTAAATATTCATTTTCACTTATTGTTTCATCATCACTTACTGCTATAATAAATTTTCTTAAGCTTAAATCGAATGCTTTTAAAACAATATTATCGTAATCTTCATCATCTTCGCCATATACAGGCCATTTTTTATCTTCATCATAATATTCATCACTTGGATTCTTTTTCCATTGTTCTGTGTCAGAATCTCTATCATCTATAGGTTTTCCGTTTGAATCTGCATCTTCAGAAATTTCTGCTTCGTTTCTGATTATAGTTCCAGGAACATCATCAGATACTACTTTGAAAGCTACTTTTAATTCTTTATAATGAATATCACTTGTTGTTTTTGTTCCATCATCATTTCTTCCAAATGCTTGGATTAAGTTTCCTTCTTGATTAACTGATCTTGATAGATAGTTAGAAGAAACTTGGATAATCTTTCCTCCTGGAGCATCATATTTAAATGAACCCCATAAATTATTTTGATTTAATTTAATAGCTTCTTTTTCTCTTTCTGTAAATGTTGTATCTTCATCTAATTCATTATCTGTTTTATCTGACCAAACAAATTCTAGTCCATCTGGAACATCTTCTGTAATTTCTTCAGCATATCCGTCAATTGTTCCTTCATTATATATTCTAAATGTATATGTAACTATATCACCTTTTGCAACTGCTACTGGATTTTTCTCTAGAGTATATTTTGCTGTTGTTACCATATTTCCATTTGCATCTAAAGTATTTAATTTACTTACATCTACATTTTCAACTCTATTGTTAGTTGCTTCTCCATTTACTTCTGTTATAAATTTAATTAATTTTAAGTCAAATGTTTCTGGTAATAACACTAATTTTTCAAAGTCATCATCATCTTGTTGTCCTTTATAATAAAATCCTGAATCAGTTAAGTCATTTTTGTTTCCATTTCCTGTATAGTTTGTCATATTGTCTTTATTTACATCTGCATTATTTATTTTTGGAGTTGTTCCTGGTTCAGAGTCTATATCTGCTCCAGTATCATTTACAATTGGCGTACCTACTGTTGCATCAACTTCTTCTGCAATCCAGGCAACATTTGTTAAGATTTTTTGAGCTTTTGTATCAGGTGTTGCTGTTACTTTACATTTTATTTCAATTGTTTCACTTTTTAAATCACTACCATTATATGCGTCTAAATTATCTTGATTTCCATCTGCTCTCTTTAATGTTAATTTATTAGTACCTGGGTCATAAGTATCTTTGACAAATTTTCCACTTTTTACACTATCGAATATTAAACCTGTTGGTAGTTGATCTACAATTTTTGTTGCTCGTCCAGCTTTTTGACCTTCATTATAAATTGTAATTGAGTATGTTACTATATCGTTTGTTGAAATTATTACTGGATCTTTTTTGTGATTATATGTTGCGGTATTATTTGTACTAATTGTTCCATTATTAATAACAGGAACTCTAGAAGCTTTTCCTAATTCAGTTAAAGATTTACCATTTATTTCTGTAATATATTTTCTTAGTGCTAAGTCAAATGGTTTTTCAACTTGTAATTTTAATACAACTGTATCTGGTACATTTACTCTATTTACTTCTACTAATGGTTGTTCTTGATCATTTGTATTAGAAGCCCATAACTTCATTTTATTTTGATTATAGCTTGTGTTTATTGTAATTGATAAATCATCAGCTTGGTTTGCTGGAACTCTTATATAAAAGTCTCCTTTTCCTACTAAGCTTTTTAATGATTCTGCTTGTTGTTTACTTCCATTTAATAATGTATAATTTACTTGTGAACTTCCATTTGTTACTTTTAATTCTATTGTATATTCTCTAGAATTTACTTGTTCTATATTAAGTGGTCCTACAATATAATTTGAACCGTCTGTTTGTGCAGTTAAAGTCTTTTTATTTACTTTTATAGGAGATCCTAATGCTGAACTTGATTCTGCATAAGAACTTGCATTTGTTTTTGCTTCTTGGATTAAGTATTTGTATAGTACTTCTGCTTGATAATTTCTTACTGGGCCAACATCTACATCTCCAAGTCCCTTTGGTTTATAATTTGATAAATTATTATAATTTGAATCTACACCATCTTGACTATAATAAAGCCAAGAATTGTTGTCAGTTTTATCATATTTTCCACTTTCTTCACCATGATTTGTAAAATACCAAATTGCGGCTTGTTGAACAGCATTTATATCATCTTCTGTTAAAGCATATTCTGTTAAACTATATTGAGTAGGAGAACCGCTTTCTAAGAAAGTTCCTAAATCCCTTTCAACTTCTGGTGGCAAATCAAATGCTCCTGCCATATTTTCAAGTTTTGAATTATAGGTTTCATCAGTCTTTGTTTTTTGAAGAACTTTGTAAATTAATTCTTTTCTTTCATTCTCTGTTGACTCTCCTGGTAAATACAATCTATCTAGAAGTGCTAATAACGCATTATATCTACTGTATTGTAAATTGCTTTCTGTAATTGTTTTTGATACTAATTCACTTAATACAGTATTTTGTTGTGCAATATTTGTTCTTTCAGTTTTCATATCATAGTAACGATCATAAGATGCTTTTTTATTTCCATCGTGTTGTCTAGAAGCACTTGTAAATCCAACCCCTGCTTTTACGCAATAAATATTTGCATCTGTATATTCAGATGCCTCTGCTGATTGATATTTTACAATATTCCAGATTTGAGCTGCACCGTCCTCACCAGGTTTATTAATAGAATATCCTAAATTTGGTTGAGAATGTGTCATTAATGGAACAAGTCCCATCCATACTGCTGGACTTTGCTCTGTTGCATATATCTCTTTTGCTGGTGCTATTGCAAAAATAGCAAATAGGATAATTGCAATTATTTTTACTAGATTTTTTTTCAAGTTCATTTTTTTCTCTCCTTTTAATTTAATTTTAAATTTTATCCTTTTACATACTTATTTTACACTTTTTTATCTTTAAGTCAATAGGTTTTTTTTTTATTATTTTGAGAGATTTTTTTTCGTTTGTTTTTTCCTTACGGAAGTATAATTTGAAAATGTCATAATAAAAAAAGCCCCTACATTACAATTATATTACATTTTTAAAACAAAATCAATACTTTACGTAAATTAAATTTATTTTTCTGTATGTCCGTAGCTGTTTACGAATTATCAACTTAAAATTCATATTATTTCCTTTCACAAAATATATTTTTATAGGTGATAAAATATGAAAAAATTTTTCCTAATATTACTTATTTGTTTTTGTGTTTTTACATCTAAACCCTCATATTGTGATGATATTGATGAAGATGATGAAAATTTAGATATTGCAAGTGAAATACAAGATATTGCATTAGAAACTTCTAGTAATATTGATTCTAATAATTTAAATTTAAATTCTCGTTCTTGTGCTGTTTTAGATAGAAAAACTAAACAAATTTTATATGGTAAGAATGAAAAAAGCAAAGTAAAAATGGCTTCTACAACAAAGATAATGACTGCAACTGTTGTGCTTGAAAATATTTCTTTGGATAAAACAATTGAAGTATCAAAAAAAGCCGCTAACACTGGTGGTTCTAGACTTGGACTTAAGACTGGTGATAAAATTACAGTTAGAGATTTATTGTATGGTTTATTAATGCGTTCTGGAAATGATGCAGCAGTCGCTTTGGCAGAAGCTGTATCTGGTGATATTCCTGAATTTGCAAAACTAATGAATAAAAAAGCAAAGGATTTAGGTCTTTCTAATACTAATTTTGAATCTCCTCATGGACTAGATTCTGACAATCATTATACAACAGCCTATGAACTTGCAATACTCACAGATTATGCTTTAAAAAATTCTACTTTTTTAAACATAGTAGGAACTAAAAATTATACAGTAACAATTAATGGCTATCCAAAACTTTTATCTAATACTAATGAATTATTAGGAAATTTAAATGGTGTATATGGTGTTAAAACTGGTTTTACAAATGGAGCTAACCGTTGTTTAGTAACTAGCTGTAAAAGAGGAAATATGGATATTATTTGCGTTGTTTTAGGAGCTGATACTAAGAGCTTTAGGACAAAAGATAGTATTAAGTTGATTGAATATACTTTTAAAAATTTTGAGTATTTTAATATAAAAGATTTTGCAGTTAATTTTTTAGATAATTGGAAAAAAACTAATACTAATTATTTTTTTGTAAATAAAGGAGTTTCAAATAATGTTGATATTAAATTTGATTCTTCTATTGATAAAATGCCTTTAATTGCTATCAAAAAAGATCTTATACATGATATAAAAGCAAATATAAATCTTTGTTCTTATATATCTGCCCCTTTGAATAAAGAAGAATGCCTCGGTAATTTAATTGTTTCTTCTAAAGAGGATAATATTTTAAAATTAGATATACTTTCTAATTCATATATAAGAAAAAACAATATTTTTGATTATATGTATAGGTTATTTAAGTATTATTCTGAGGAGTTAGAAACTTTTTTGTACTGAAATAAAAAAAGATATTTACAGTTTGTTTGTAAATATCTTTTCTTAGATTTTATTCTTTTTTAATTATTTCTTCTATTTCTTCTTTTGTTAATTCTGTTATTTGTTCTATTTTATCAATAGATATTTGTAATTCTAATAGTTTTTTTACTGTTTCTTTTTTATTTTGCATTATTCCGCTCTTTTATTCCGCTTTTCCATTCCGTTCTTTCATTCCGTTCTTTTATTGCTATTTCTTTTTCTACTTTTAATCTTGTATTATAATCTTTTTCTGTTTTATCTATTAAGTA
>CANRFI010000024.1 GCA_947629855.1 uncultured Clostridia bacterium | reverse complement strand
CATCTTGTCCTTCTGTCAAATCTGCATTAACCTCTTTGTTCATATTTTGTAATGTTAGGCAGCATTTTTTACATGTTAGTAAGTGTTTTTCTACCAATTTGTTAGTTGCTTCACTTGATATTTTATCAACATAACTTGGTAATAAATCTTGAATCACATCACAATCTACATTTTTCATATAATATCCTCCTTACTTAATTTTTGCTTACCTCTAAAGAAAGTAACTCTTGCCCAATTTTCGCTCTTATTTAAGATTTTTCCAATTTCTTTAAAACTGAGTTCTCCTGTTAACCTCAAATACATTACTTCTCTAGTATTAGCATCTAATTTTTGAAGGGCTTGATATATCTTGATTTTATTATCTGTTTTTATGTATTCTTCTTCAACTTGTTTTTTATCTGCAAGCTCTAGCTCATCAATAGATATCATATTGTATGAGTTATTTTTTCTTGTCTTTTTATACAAGATTTTCTTTGCTATTGAACAAAGCCATACAGATATTTCACAATCCCCTCTGAATTTGTCTATTTGGTCTATTGCAACAACAAAGGTTTCTTGCATAATTTCTTCAGATAATTCTTTATCTCTTGTAATAAAAAAGATATAATTTTTTATTAAGTTAGCATATTTAACATATATTTTTTCAATATCTTCCATTTATTTTTACCCTTCTATAAATATAGTGTCAAATTATCTTGTTTTCGTTACAAATTATATCAAAAAAGCAAGTGTTTTTTAATACACACCTGCTTTTTTATTTACTCTAGCTTATGTAGAAACTTCTATTTTTCTCTGCATAATCAATTATTTGCTTTTCTTTACTATTAATTTATCACAACATGCTAGAACTGCTGGCAATAATGTCAAAATTAAGATTGTTGAACACAAAGTTCCTTCTGAAATTGTTTTACATATCTTTGCTGCAATAGCTGAAGCAAAGTTTGCTATAATTAAAGTTACTATAATAAGTATCGAACTTGAAGTTAGTATTGTGTTAATTGACTTATTATATGAGTCAATAATAGACTCTTTTATTCCCTCACTTTTTCTATGTTCAATGTAATATGATGTATAAAGAATCGCATAATCAATAGTTGCACCCATTAATATACTTTGAACAATAAGTATTGCAATAAAATATACATTTTCTCCTATAATTGATAATATTCCCATTGTTAAATAAACTGCAGTTTGTATTGTTAAAACTAATATTATAGGTATAATAACTGATTTAAACGTACATAAAACTACTATAAATATTGCTACCATTGTTATAATCGTTATTAAGTTTAATTCATTATCAAAAGTTTGACTCATTTCATAAGCCATAGGAGAATCGCCTATTATATAAAAATCATCTAATTCTTTACCTAGCATATCTTTTGTATTTTGTATAAACTCAAAAGTTTCTTCATTTTCTGGTAAAAAGGTTGTATTTAATACTATTCTTGAATAATTATCTCCTATTAATAATTGTCTTGCATCATTTATGTCTTTTTTTGCTTCTGTAATATCATTTTTCATATCATCATCTATAAAGTCTATAAATCGTTCATCTTGTAAAACATCATCATTAAGAAAGTTTACAAATTCTTCAACTGTCATTTGCCAATCATTATTATATTCCTTATTACTACCATAATAGGTATAAAGCATTTCCACAGTGTTTTTTTCTACATCATTACTTAATGTACTAATAATAGCAAATATTTCATATACAGTATATTTTGTATTAGTTATTGCTGAATTCATAATATTACTTACTGTATTTAATTTTGATGTTTTTTCTTTATCAAAATTACTTGAATATTCTTTATTAGTAACTACATCTTTAAGTAAGAAATCAACAAAGTCCTTTAATGATAAACTTGGGTTTTTATTTATATATTTAAAATTATATAATCCATAAAGTAGATTTAAATCTTCTTTATTTATCCCCAATAGTGAAGATAATTCTGCACTATTATATTTTTTATTGTTTATAACACTATTCATAACAGTTTGAACTAAATTTAAATCTTTTATAGTATTACTTGTTATTTTATTTTTTAACATATCATCATTTTTATGTATTAGTACAAAATCTACAAATTCTTTTGGTGTCAAAGTTACATTACTTTTATTTGTTACATATAAAGTATATATATTTTTTGAATTATTAACATCTATTCCTATTACTTGAGAAATTTCTTGATAAGTAAACTTTTTATTATTTATAGTATATGTCATTATATTAGATAGTAATTGTAATTGTTTAAGTTTTACTTCATCAATACTAGTTTTTATACTTTCTTCTTTACTATTTTCTAGTATTAATTTTACAAATTCATTTGGAGTAGCTGTCCAATTCTTTATATTTCCTTTCATAAAATCAATTAAATTATATATCGGATTTACATCCATACCTAAAATTTTTGACATTTCTGAAGATGAATATTTAGTAGTATCACTAAGTATTTGAGGATTGGTAGTTATTTTTCCTAAGTCAATGCCATCTAGATAATTTGAATTATTTTTTATAGCAATTACATTTTCAATAAACTCTGCTATTGTATATTTATTATCATTGTTTTGTTTATTATATTTTAAAAGTAAGATTTGATTAACTTTTGCTTCTTCTACTCCAAATAAATTAGATAATGCATTACTATTCATTTGCTTATTAATTGTATTTAAATTACTAAAAGTAGATAATAATTTTATATTTTGAATTGTTTTTTCATTAAAACTATTTGAGTATTCCTTATTTGTTAATACATTATTTAATACAAAATTTGAGAACTCTGAAATTGTCATTTTTGTATCTATATTATTAACAAGTGTATAATATTTATATAGTTCTTGCATTGTATTATTATCAATTCCAAAAATTTTTGCCATTTGATTGCTTGTCATTTTACTTTGTATTGTTTGTTTATTTGTAAATGTTGATAATGTATTTAGTTTAACTTTATTTTCAGAACTTATTTTAGATGCATATTTATTATTGGTTAGAACATCTTTATTCATAAAGTTGATAAACTCATTTAAACTAATTGTATTGTTATTGTTTTTAGAAAGATAATATATGAAAAGATCATCTACTTGACTTTTGTCAATTTCTAGTATATTTGCTATATCACTTGCTGTTCTTTTTTTATTCATAGAAGATACTGTAACAAAGTTTTTTAATCTTGTAATATCATTTTTTGTTTTGTCATCTATTTTTTCATTTACTTTTTCATTGCTATATGCTTCATTTTCAATAAAATTAATAAATTCATCAAATGTCATAGCATTCTTTTCATCTCGATTATAGTAATCATAATACACAATTTTTAACAAATAGTCTTCTACTTCTACATTTGAGCCTAAATCATTTAACTTATTATTTAATTTGTCAAATGTCAGTCCTTCATTTATTGTGTTACTATAAGCTAATACTTCATCTATTTTTTCTTCATCTTCAAATGTTTGTAAATATTGTGAAACTTTTGCTTCGTCATCATTTTTATATATAATGGCTATCTGATTATTTTCTGTAAATATTTTATTTATTTCATCTGATTTAGAGTCTGTATAATCGATTCCTAAATTTCCTTTTAGCATAAAGCTTGTAATAAAGACAATAAGAAATATTGGGACTGATATAAGTCTTTTATTGTAACTAAATTTACCTAATTTATTTAGCTTAATATTAGGACTTTTCTTTTTAGTTTTTACTATCCACTTATCAAACATTAATATTAATGCCGGAAGTACAAAGAAAATACAAATTAGACTAAACAATACTCCCTTTGCTAAAACAAAACCTAGATCTTTACCTATTTTAAAACTCATAAATACTAATGCCAAAAGTCCAACTATAGTTGTAGCAGAACTACTTGATATTGCTGTAAATGCTTTATACAAAGCATTTTTCATTGCTTTTACAGTATCTTTTTCTATCTTTTTTTCTTGATCATATCTATTCATTAACATTATTGAATAGTCCATTGATAATGCCATCTGCAATATTGCTACTATTGAGGCTGTAATATTTGATACGTTAGGGAATATAATATTAGTTCCTTTATTTAAAACTACTGCCATTAATATTGATGTTAAAAATAAAAATGGTTCTACATAAGATTCACACATTATAATCAAAATGATTAATGCACAAAAAACTGCCAATGCAATTATCCAAAATGGTAAAACTGATTTATTATTTTCTGACACATTTCCACTTGTATAAATAGTATAATCTTTATATTTTTCTGTTATTTCGTTATATATATCTTTTGACATTTGTGAATCAGCTTCATCATCTACGTTAATAACATATAATGTGTAATTTTCTTTATTATATTTTTCGGTATTGTCATAGTCTACGCTTTTTATTCCTTCTATTGATTCTAAGTCAGATTTTATTTTTGATTTTTCTTCATTTGTTAAATCTTCAAACATTAAGTTTAAAGTACTTGTTTCAGTTTCTGAAAATTCTTCCTCCATAATATTCATTCCGATTCTTGTTTCAGATGTATCTGGTAGATACTCGGCAATGTCGTAATTAATTTTTACTTTTGATGTTAGTATCGCTGCAATTATTGTAAAAATAATGAATAAAACTAGAATAAAGTGTCTCTTGTTTATTATGAAATCTGTGATTTTTCTCAAAGTGAATCCTTCCTTTCTTTTTAGCCTGCATTATATTATACTCTCATTATTTTTATAATGGAAGTATAATTTTAAACGAAGTGTCTAAATTTAAACATTTTTATTAATATTGTCTTTATTTTTTAATGCTTATATGCTATAATTTTATATATATTATTTTTATAGAAAGGATTAAATATGAAAGTACAATGCTTAAACTCTTCTTCTATTAAAACAAGAAATTTAATAAAAAAAACTTTTGCTGAATTGATTAATGAAAAAAAACAATTAGATAAAATAACTGTTACAGAATTAGTTAAAAAGGCTGAACTAACAAGAAGTACATTTTATACACATTATGATAACATATATGAAGTTGCACATGACTATGAATTACAAACAATAGACCTTTTATGTAATGAAGATTTAAAACTTTATTCAAAAGAAGACATTATAAATTATTTTGATAACATTATACAGTGTTTAAAGGACAATGAAGAAACATATAAGTTATTATTATCTGCTAATGAATCTCTTTTATTTTTAGAAAAATTAAAAAAAATAGCTGGTGATAAAATATATGATGCTTTAAAAAATACTTATACTGATAAATATCTTGAAATTAATATTTCATTTTTTCTAAATGGTATATTAATGGAAGTTTTAAAATATTTTCGTAATGAAAGTTCATATTCTTTAGATGAATTATTAGTTAATATGAAAAAATGGTTTGAAAAAATATTTGATTAATTTCAAACCATTTATATTTTTAATTTGTATTATTTGCATTATATTTATTATAATACAGTGCAATTATTATAGATCCAATACTATTACCCAATATCATAATAAGTAAATAGCCAAATACTTTTAATGAAAAAACTCCAGCTATGCTGAAATAGAACATATTAGCAACGCAGTGTTCAAATCCACATAGTATAAATGCCATAACACCCATAAATATAGCCATATATTTTCCTATAACATCATTTTGTTTTTTATAGTTATTTACTGCAATATACATAATCATCCCACACATAATTGCTAAAATAAAAATACTTAAAATATTATCATTTAATTTAGTATTTACTATGTTGGTTGCAGTATCAATATAATTTTGAAATCTTGTTAAACGCATTAAGCTTCCAACTGCAAATGTTCCTAAAAAATTTCCTATTAAAGATAGTACTAATTCTATCAAATAGTTAATTTTGTTAACCAATATGTATCCTACTTTACCTGTGTACAAATTAAATGAATATATACATATTGTAAGTAATCCAAAAGAAAAAATAAACGAACCTACTATTTTATTTTCAATAGCTAAATATGCAATACCACCTATACTAATTAAAATACCAGCATAAAAGCCCTTAATTAAAAAATCCAAATATTTCTTCATATATATACTCCTCTATTTGCTACGTTTAAGAAAAATTATAATGTTCTATAATTATTTTTATCCGCTCTTTCATCCATTTCTCTATCAAATTTTTCATTTCCATAAAACCAATCTGTTTTTTTATCATGTGGGTTTGCTTTTCTATTTTTATCCATTAATAAATCTAATAAAACTGCTACCGGAATAATAATTCCAATTAATGATACAAATGTACCTAAATATGTTCCCATTCCAGTAATACTTACATCACTACTTGCATTAAAAAAAGTAGTTAAACCTGTAATTAAATTGCTTCCAAAATACATTCCATAAGCTAACAAATATATTAAAGCACCTACTAATTTTCTTTTTACAATTAATATCATACATATTAATACAACAAACAATAAAATGATTTCCAATGTTTGGTTAAATGGTTCTAACCCTCCAAATTCTATTTTCATTTCATATGTGACAGCAACTACAACTCTTAATAACCAAAACATTGCCATAAACATAACCAACATCCAAGTTGAAAAATTTTTCATTTGTTTTTCCTCCTTAAAAATTTATCTTTATAGAAAATAAAGACGGAAAAATCCGCCTTGTTTTATCTAATCTACGAAATCAAAATCATCTTTGAATTTTTCTTTAAATATCTCAAATACTTTGTTTAATATTTCTTCATCTTCAATACTTACATAAGATTCTTCTTCTGCATTTTCATCATCTGTATCTTCAACTTTTAATATTACTACTTCGCCTTCTTCTTCTTCGCCTTCTTCTGTAACAGGTAATAATACCACATATTCTTCGTTATCTAATTCTACTAAGTCTAAAAATTCAAATTTTACTTCGTTTCCGTCTTCATCATTTAATATTATAATGTTATCTAATTCTTCTCCTTCAAAGTTTTCCTCCATTATTTTTCTCCTTTCTTAATTTTATTGATTATATTTCATATTAATATAATAAACTATTTTTAATTATTTTTCAATGAATTTTTAATTTTATTTAAATATGTTTCTAAAATATATGTTGCAGATATAGTATCCACTATATTCTTCTTTTTATGCTTATTTACATCTAAAAAATTCATAGTTTTATGTGCTTCAACTGTTGTTAATCTCTCATCTATTGTTTCAATTTTTATTTTGTTGTATTTACATTTTAATTTGTGTACAAATTCTTCTGTTATTTTTACTCTTTCAGATTTTGTACCATTCATATTAAATGGCATACCAACAACAATTGTATCTATATCTTGATACTTTTCTAATATTTCATCTAGTTTTTTTAATAAAATTCTGTCAGAGCCATTTTGATTGATTGTCTCTATTCCTTGTGCTGTAATATTTAAAGAATCTGTTATAGCAATTCCTGTTCTTACTTCTCCATAATCAATTCCTAAAATTCTCATTTTAATCTTCATCTAATCCTATATAATTTTTTACCATTTTTTCTAGTAGTTCATCTCTTTCAACTGTTCTTATTTTATTTCTTGCGTCTTTGTGACTTGTAATATATGTTGGATCTCCAGATAATATATATCCAACTATTTGATTTATTGGATTATATCCTTTTTCTACTAATGCTTCATATACTTCTTTTAAAATATCTCTACACTTTACATTTTCTTCTCTTTCCACTTTGAAGTTCATTGTTTTATCAAATTCCATATATGATTTCCTCCTTTTATATATTAGTTATATCACTTTCACTACGTTCTGCTTGGTCTAAATATTCTTCTTGTTTTTTTAGCACTTCTTCTAATCCTGTGCCTTTGTAATAAGAAGATATAACAAAGTTTAATTTTGGTTTGGCAATCTCTTCTTCATTTGATTTTGATTTAACTCTTGATGGTTTTACTTCTAAATTTAATTCTTGTCTTTCTTCTTCTGTCAATTTAATTTTCATATTTTCTATTTTTTCTTTTACGTCATTTAAAAAGTCTGCTACACTGTTTGCTTCAACTCCTGAAAATGCAATTACAAATTTAGGTCCCATATATCTTACAAAAACATAATCTTCTGATATATTATCTACTATGTACTTACTAATTTCTGTTATTACTTTATTTCCTAACTCTCTACAATATTTTCTGTTAATTTCTTGAATATTTATAATTTTAAACATACAAATAGTTGATACAGTATATTGGTCAATAATTTTCTTTCCTTCGCCATATAAATATTCCTCATTATATAATCCTGTAAATAAGTCTTTTCTTACAATTGACTCTAAGGTTTTTTGATGTACTACTGTTTTTAAAACAGATACAATATTTTCCTTTATAACTTCTAAAACAGTTGTATCTACATTATCAAAGTCATGAGGTGTTCCACTTTCTATAATCCAATAACCAATATATACATTATCTATATAAAGAGGGAAAAATATAGCGGATTTTGCCCTTCCGAATTCCATTTGTTGGTATGGAAGTCTTTCATTTTCATTGTTTACTGTTACATATTTAGGAGTTGCAGATTGTATACTATCTTTAAACATATCTACATCTTGTAATGCTTTTAATGAATCCCAATGTTTAGTATCAACATTAGAAGCTTTTACCTGATATTCTGCTCCATCAAAAACTACGATTGTTGAATATTTTATTTCATATCTTTCTATTAAAATATCATTTATCTTCTTTATTTTTTGTTCAACCGTTGATGTTTCTCCTATGGCATTCATAAAATCTTGTACAACATATAAATTCGTAATCTTTTGATTCATGTTTTTAAATTTTTGTATTTTTTTATGAATAGATACATTATATATTATTAATCCAAATACAATTAAAACTAAGATTACTACTACTGCTATTATCACAACTATTTTACCTCCTCTTTTTGTTATTATTCATTCTAATAATTTCTTTTCATTTGATCCAATGTATGATTCATACTAGGAGAAAAGTTATCTACTTTATTGATTGTTGCTGATGGTTGATAATTTCTATTATTTCGTGGTGGTTCTACTCCTATTATAGGATAAATCATACTTCCTAATTCTTTTAATGTTTGTAAGAATACTTTTGAATATCCTTTTAAAGAAATTTCACATTCAATTATTCCTTCTAAATATCTTATATATGTTTCTTCTTCAAATGGAATAGATACATATTTAATTCTATCTCTGTCAAATAATTCTGTCATAAATGACATTCCTGGATCATTATAAAATGCCATTCCGCCAATAATTACTTCATCTTTTATTCCTCTAATTCTTACTACTTTATTTAAAACAATTCTTAATTTGCTTTCATCTAAAATATTTTTTGATTTTAATAGTTTTAAAAATGCAGTTAATGGTTGTATTGTTAAAATATCCATACTTTGTACTAAATAAGTTTCTTGTGATTGTTTAAAATAATTAATTGGTGTATTAAAATCTGTGTCAATTAAAATTAGAGAATGATTTAATAATAATGTTTCTAATATTTTATCAACATTTTGCACATATTCTTCTTCATCTGGTAAAGAAGTATATACTGTAAGATTTTTGTTCACACTAATTCCTTTTGCTATTCCATGTGCTAATCCTTCTATACTATGTGTTGCAATTTCTCTTAGTGGTTCTTCATTTTTTGTATAAATATAATAAGAATTTCTATTTTGAGTTGTATCTAATATAGCTGTATTAACCCCAATAGAAGACATTAATTCTGCTAAATTGTTTACAATAAATGATGTTCCGTTTTTACTTGTTCCAACAAATGTTGCTATTTTTTTATCTGGTGTTAATAAACTTGATAAATCTATTTGTTCAATTTGTATATTAGGTTGTATTGGTCTTTGAGATTGTACTTCCTGATAAGGTTGCTTATAAATAGGTTCAGGCATTTGTTGTACTTGTGGTTGCACATAATTAGTTTCTTGAGTTTGTTGTTGCTCAAGTCCTGGTAACATCATATCTTCTTCGTCTTCATCATCTTCATAATTTTTATTATAAGATGAAATTGGCTCATTATTAGTTGTTGGCTCAAAACCTGGTAAATATGCTTCTTCTTCGTCTTCTGCTTCATTTTCACTATTTGCATTTAAACCTGGTAATACAAAGTCTTCTTCTGGTTCTTCTTGAACTTGAGTTTCAATCTTTTTAGGTCTTCCTCTTCCTCTTTTTACTTTTGGTTCTGCATTTAATTCTTCTTCTGGAACAATTTTTTTAGGCCTTCCTCTTCCTCTTTTTACAGGTTGAACTATTTCTTTTTCTTCAATTATAACTTCATTATTGTTGTTATTTAATTCTTCTAGTTCTTCTGTCATAGGCTCTGGTTGACTATATTGAACATTTTCTGGTATCTCTTTTTCTTGTTTTACCTTGGTTAATTTTTTAACCCCACTCATATTCACTTCTGAAGGTATTACAACTGGTTTTGAGAGTATCTTTTCTCTATTTTTAGATTTTAATAATACTTGACTTGGCCCATCTTCTTCGTCTTCTTTTGTTTTTCTTAAGTTATTTGAAATGCTATTATTAAATGACATAATTTGTTGATATTTTTGTGATTTTTCCTCTAATACTGCACGTACATTTAATGGTAAAAATTTTGTTATAATTCTCAATTGTGTATCATTATATTGTGCAGCAATATTATTAAAGCTATCAACATATCTTTCTTCATTTTTTCCAAGTCTTTTATAATGAGCAACAATGTTTTGAATTTCCATTTCACTAACATCATTCTCATTTTCTGCTTGATAGTTTACTTCTTCTGTATCAATTTTATAATATGTTTTTGCTTCTTTTTTTACACGTGGTCTGTTTATTAATCTACATACTTCATCTACACTTCTATCATTTCCTATGATAGCATTATAAATACCAATACCAAATAATTTTACAAGCATTGATTCTGATTTTGCTCTTCTATCAGAACAAATTAAGATAATAGGTGTGTCATTACCTTTTAAATTAGAAGCCTCATCACTAATACTGTCTAATTTTTCAAAAATAAATTTATCAATTTGGTCGTATTGTGTATGTGTAAATGATTCAAGGTCTTCACTTATTACAATTCTATCATAAGTTTTGTCTTTTTGTAATTCTTTTAATATTGCATTAAAGTAATATACATTTTTATAGGAAATAATTTGTTTATATTCCTTTTGATATTTTTTTACAATTGATTCTGATATTTCCTCATTACTAACAGCAAATAAAACTTTCATTTGTTACCCCCTTCCAAATTTTACAAACACTGCAAATGCAAGCGGTAAAACTTGGCAAATAATTAATAATGTTACACAAGTTACTATAAGAGCCATTCCTTTTTCTAATGTATCTAGCTTTCTTACACCAATCATATATTGGTGAATTGCTCCAATTGCAATTCCTAGAAAGGCTATTGGTATACTATAAATTCTAACTATATTTAAAATGTAAGCAACAGTTCCATATGCATCAGATCCATATTTTTCTTTATAGTCTTCTAATGAACTAGCAACATCCTCTTTTATTTCTACAATTTTACTTTCTGTTTTTTCATCAATTGCTCTGTCTTCTGCTCCATAGGCGTTACTAGCTATAAAGAATATTCCTAATATTAGTATTATCGTTGTAACAATTATTATTCCTTTTTTCATAATTAATGCCCCTTTCTTAAGTCATATTGTTGGCAATTTTTCCTTATATTCACTCTTGCTCCTATATCATACAATAAATTGTAAAAAATATCAAGAATTTTTTACAATTTATTGTATAAATATTTCATATGAGTATATACTCCATTTGCCCAATTTTTGTCTGTAGCATATCTAGTATTTACTCCTGCAAATGTTGGTCCATTATAGTAAGTACCAGCAGCTATTTCTCCTGCGTAAATTTTAGTTCCTTTTGGATTTAAATAATATTTAACTAATACCCTTGCAATTAAATCAATACATTCTGAGTATGTTGAAAAATTATATGCCCCATTATATGGATTAGAATCATAAGCTCCATATCCAAATAAGTTGTTTTTATTTCTTGCTATTTGAGAAGTTCCCCAAGCACTTTCATGTATTCCGGATGGCAGCTACAAAAACTCCATTTATATTATATTGTTTTTCAATGTAATAAAAATATTGGGCATTATTTTCAAATATCTTGTTAGTATCTTTTGAATCAGATAGAATCTTTTTAAACTGTTCTAATGACAATCCACTTGGCTTATTTAATGCCATTTCAAAACTCAATCCAGCAATTAATTCTAATTTATTTTTACTTGATGAATTACCTCCTTGTTTTTCTGTATTGTCAATATATGTTGTTGATTCTGCTTTTACATATCCAATAATACTTGAAGATGAAATTTTATACCAGTCACCTTGTATTTCTAATATCTTTACTTTGTCCTTGTTTGATAATGTTGCTACTTTTTGTGACTGTTCATTTGGTTCAAATCTAACAGATAATCTATCGGATGTTATTGATAAAGAGTCTCCTACTTTTACTTTATATTGACTTACATAATTTGCTGTACCTATTTCTACAATTTTATTTACAGAGGCTTTTGTTATTTTACTAGAAATTTGTTCTTCTGAAACTAATTCTCCATTTTGATATGTTCTTTTTATTATTACTTCTTGTTTTCCATTTCTACCTTCTTGTACTACTTGTAAAGTTTCTTTGGGTAAACTTTGATTGTTTCTATATGTTGTTATGTATTCTAAATCAATTTCTTCAACTGAATATTCTTCTTTTTGCCCTTGTTTTGTATTTTGGCTTATAATATCATCTATGTCAATTTGTTTTGCCTTACTTATTTCTACTGTTTCTTCTGTTTTTATAGTTGATGCTGTTGCATAAACATTATTTTTCACAAAATAAAAGTTATAAAATATAATCATATACAACAAAATGACGATAAAAGATAAAAAAGAAATTATTCCTTTTATCGTGACTTTTATATGTATTTTTCGACCTCTTTCTACCTTTTCTTTTGCGCTCATACTATCACCTATTATTATTTTACCTTTTATGAGTTTTTTTGTCAATTAATAATTTGTGGTAATGCAAAATTTCTCTTGATTTTCTTTGGGTTTTGTACTATGATATATGTATTCTAACAAAGGAGGAGTTTATGGATAAGAAAAAAATAGTTTTGACCATAATCACTTTTATTTTATTTATTATAGTAATTATTTTAGCTACTATGTTATTGCATAAATATGTTATTAAAACTAATTTTGAAGAAGAAGCGGTATCATTTGCTCGGAAAAAATGATAAAACCGTTTTCGAAATAAATAAAATCGTTTTCTTTAGTAGTTGTGATGCTAAAAATAAGACAAGCTCTAGTAGTAATTTTACTATTGAAAATTTGTATCAATATACTGATATTGCAATTTTTATTAACAATAAATCTGAAGAAGAAAAAACTTCAAAAAATACTTTTAAAAAAGTATACATTAATAATGTAAAATTTAATAAACTTCCTGAGCTTGGAGAACCTAAATTATATTTTAAAAGTCTAAATCAATTTGCAACAAGCAATTTACCTGAGGGAAATGAAATTCTTGATACTTTAGACTTTACTATAACATCAGAAAATGAAGCAAATTTAGATAATCCAGTTTTATATAATAATCTAGCTAATCCAATTACATTGAGTTATGTTAATCAGAATGTAAAAACAGATTATACTCTTACAGATACATCTGTTCCAATAACTTATGATGGTTCTCTTCTAAAAAGATGTAATATAGATTTAGATTCAATTTCTTGTAATCTTTCATTTGATATTTATATTACTAATTATTTAGATGAAGAATTTAAAACTACTGTTTTTATTGACATACCATTAAATGATTTAGAAAAATCAATCTATGATGGAAATCTTAAAATAACTACAGATTCAAACTTTGTATTCTACCGTTATAAATAATCTTTAAGGAGGATTAAATGAGAAAGCAACTTCCAATTGCCGAACAATTAAAAAAGAAGTATCACAAAACTGAAGAAGTAACAAATTTTAAAGAAATGCTTTATCGCTCAGCAGACATTTATCGTTCTAGAACTGCTTTTAAATTAAAAGATGAAAATGGAAGCATCATTTCAATTACTTATGAGCAATTTAAAAATGATGTTGTTTATTTAGGCACATATTTGATTGAAAAAGGTTTTTTAAATAAAAAAATTGCCGTTATTGGAAAAAACTCTTATAAATGGTGTGTTTCTTATTTGGCTGCAACAATTGTAGGTATTGTTGTTCCTATTGATAAAGAGCTTCATACAAATGATGTAATCAATTTTATGAATGTATCAGAATCTGTCTGCATTTTAGGAGATTTTAAAAACTTAGATGAAATTCTAAAAAATAAAGATAAACTAAAAAATAAGGAAACCGTTTTTATATATTTTGATAAAGAACAAACAAATTCTTATAATTCTTCACTAAAATGTGGCAAAATTGCTTATGGAAATGGAAACACTGATTTTGATAAAATTACAATTAATCCAGATGAATTACGTATTTTGCTTTTTACTTCTGGAACAACAGGAAATGCAAAAGGAGTTTGTTTATCTCAAAGGAATATTTGCTCTAATATATTATCTACTTATGGAATTGTAAAAGTAAAAAGAAGTGATTTATTCTTTTCTGTTTTACCATTGCATCACACTTATGAATGTACATTAGGTTTCTTACTTCCTATTTATAGTGGCGCTTCTATTTGTCATTGTGAGGGATTACGATATATTACCAAAAATCTCAGTGAATTTCACCCTTCTGTTATTTTGTGTGTTCCTTTACTTCTTGAAAATGTGCATAAAAATATTATCAAAAATCTGAACAAATCATTGCCTAAAAAATATGTAAAAGAAACTGGTAATCCATATTATAATTTACCTTTTTATTTAAAGAAAATTGTAAAAATAAAAGTAAAAAATACTCTTGGTGGTAGACTTCGCGTATTTATTGTTGGAGCAGCAAGTGCTAATCCTGATATTATAGCCGATTTTAAGTCTTTAAATTTAATGACTCTACAAGGCTATGGTTTAACAGAATGTTCTCCTTTAGTTGCAGGAAATACCGATTTCTTTCAAAAAGATGATGCTGCTGGTCTTCCTATTCCAAATGTTGAGTATAAAATAGATAAACCAAACAATGAAGGTGTTGGAGAAATTTTAGTAAAAGGTCCTAATGTTATGCTTGGTTATTATGAAGATGAAGAAAGAACAAGTAAAACAATTATTGATGGATGGTTTCATACTGGTGACTTAGGAAAAATAGATGAAAATGGATATTTATATATTACTGGTAGATGTAAAAGTGTTATTGTAACAAAAAACGGAAAGAATATTTATCCAGAAGAAGTTGAGTATTATTTGAATGATAATCCACTTATATCAGAAGCCCTTGTTCTAGGAATTCAAAAAGAAGATGATGATGAAACTTACATTAATGCTCAAATTTACCCTAACATTGAAGCTATTACAGAGTATTTAAAAGGTAGTGTTCCTACTAAAGAAGAAATTTGGAAACTTATTTCTGATGTAGTTTCAAGTGTTAATAAAAAATTGCCTAATTATAAACATATCAAAAGTTTTGGAATTCGTGATAAAGAATTTGAAAAAACTACTACTAAAAAAATTAAACGTTATGGTGATAATATGGAAATAAAAAAAGATAACTAATTTGTTATCTTTTTTATTTTTTAATAATCTCCCTCTTCATTTCCCCAAGAATTTGGTTCATATGCAGTTCCTACAAACCATGTTTCTCCTGTATTTTTGTCTTTTATAACATATAAAAATGGCTTATCTATTCTTATTTCTTCTGGTTTAGATTTTTCAAGTGGTAATGCAAGATTTTTTATTCCAAATACAGTAACTGCTGCTGCTTTAACTCCTTCTTCTGTAAAATCTATATTTGCCTTATGAAGTGCTTCACTTACATAGAGTTCACTATCTGACATATTAGAAAGATTTGCTGAGTTTATATCAAATATATCTGTAATTCCTAAGTTAATTAAATCGTCTTTTAATTCTAAATCATAATCAAATGAAAATTTTGGTATATATACATCTATTCCATTTTTAGTTTTAGATGCTAAAGTTGATTTTTCTATAATTTTATCAATTCCATCCATTGTGCATGTTTTTATATATTCTGATAACTTATTATTATTTGGCATTATTGCAGTAAATTCCATTTGAGTATTATTATATTCTTTTAAATCCATTGTTACAGCTGTAATATCATTATCTTTGTAATATGATGCATTATCACTTGTTATTGTTTTGTTCATCATTGTTGCTGTCATTTCTTTGCCATCTTCTAAATTGAATTTTTCTCCTTTAGTATTATTTATATCAAATTGTTCTTGCCATTCCATATCTATAGCAAGTGCATTTATAAGAAGCATTTTGTTATTAGGATCTTGCACTATATCATCATCTAACATATCTTTTATGATTTTTAATGTTTTATTTTCTATCCACTTATTAATATTATTTGCATCTTCAAAGGAATCATATTTTATTTCAGCATTATAATTTTTAGCTAACTTGTTTTTAAATTCCTTTTTTATATTTCCTGAAAAGGTATTTCTTATATATATTCCATTTGCTAGTGATAATGCATTTTCTATATTATCATATTTTGTTAATTTTAAATTTCCTATTACATCTTCTATTTGTTTTTTTGTGTTCCCTTCTGCACCTTCATTTAACATTTTTAATGCGTATTTTATGGATAGTGGACTATATATCATATTTTCCTTGTTATTTTCTAATTTTAGGAATTTTATGTCAAAGCTATTATTATCATCTGTTATACTATTTACGTCTATTATGTTATTACTACCTGCTATATTATTTCCTTCTGATATATTATTATTGTTTTGTTTAGTTGCATTAATTATAATATATATCATCCCTACTACTAACACTAAAAATACTATAACTAAAGTAATTGCTGTTCCTAATGATATTTTCATTTCTTTTTTCTCTTTCATAATCTTTCTCCTTTGTTTATAAATATATATACATATTATATATCATATATTTTTTATAAAATCAACATTTTTATAAAACAAAAAAAATCAGTTTTTACACAGATTTTTCTACTTTGGTGGCTTCAAGTGGAATCGAACCACTGACACGAGGATTTTCAGTTTCTCAGTTTACTTGATATTTAGAATTATATAATGTTAATTAAGATTACCTAAACTACTTATATTTCAAGTGGTTTGAAAGATAATTTATCAAAAATATTTAAAAATAAACAAGTATAAAAATGACACTTTTTATAGAAATTTTTTAGATATTTTTTAGATGTTTTTAGATTTACTATTGATAAAATTTTATTATTTTCTATAACAGTTATTTTATTTTATGGAGGTTTATTGTTATGAGTAACAAAGAATTAAAAAAAGAAATTACAGATG
>CANRFI010000023.1 GCA_947629855.1 uncultured Clostridia bacterium | reverse complement strand
AAACAATTTTATTGTACTTAAAAATTTATCAATAAAAGAAATAGAATACAAATTAATATCAAAGGGAATAAACAAAAATGATATAGAAGATTATATATATGAAAATATAGAAGAATTAGAGGAATACGAAACTAAATCAGCACAAAATATTTTAAACAAAAAAATTACTTTAATGAAGGAAGAAGAAATAAAACAATATTTATTAAAAAAAGGATATAAAGAAGAAAATATAGAAAAGGCCATAGAAAAAAGATAGGAGAAATGATTGTAATGCCAATCTTAACATTAGAAACAAAAAAATATGCAATTAAAATTGATAATTTTGAAGGACCACTAGATTTACTTTGCCATTTAATCGATATAAATAAAATGAATATTTATGACATTAATTTAAGCAAAATAACAGATCAATATATTGAATATTTGAAGGAACAAGAAAAATTGAATTTAGAGGTAGCAAGTGAATTCTTAGTAATGGCATCTACTTTATTATATATAAAATCTAAAAATTTATTGCCAAAACAGGAGGAAAATGAAGAAGAACTAACTGAAGAAGAATTAATTAAAAGAATTATTGAATATAAAAAATTTAAAGAAATAAGCAAAGTCTTAAAAGAAAATTATTTGCAATTTTCAAAAAGATATTTTAAACAACCAGAAGAAGTGAAACTGCCAAAACAAACATTAGAAAAAGAATATAATGAAAATGTAATACCAGATATTTATAAAAACTTAATTGAAAGAACAAGTGTTAAATTAAATAAAAATGCTAAAAACATTGAAAAAATAGCAATTACAGATACTTATACTGTAGCAAGTAAAGTAAAAGAAATGTTTAAAGTTTTAGTAAAACAAAAAAAGTTTATTTTTAACAAATTATTTTCCTTAAATAAACACAATAAACAGGAGGTTGTAACAGCATTTTCTGGATTACTTGAATTATCTAGAAGAAATAAAGTTGAAACAATTCAAAATAAATTATTTGGAGATATTACTGTAGAAAAAGTAAATAAAAATTAACGGAGGAAGAAAAAATGAATAATGGTAATCAAAATGATATTTCAACAACAATTATGGAGACAATAAAATTATTAGAAGAAAAATTAATACACATTAAAGAGGTTGATGAGGAAAAGTATAATGAAATGAGAAAAGAATTAGATGGTATTTATGAAGCAAGTAAAAATAAAACCTTAAACGCATTTGAAACAGTAAATTTATTAATGAAGCTTCAAAACGAAGCAATTAATTTTATGGATACAGATGTATATAGACTAGGAGATGCAAATACCACAGAACTTACAATTTATACAGGACCAGAAAAAGGATTTTTTAAAAAATTAATAGAAAAAATAAAAAATAAAATTTTCAAATCAAAAATTGTAAATACAAATGAATAAAAAAGAAAAAAATGGAAAAACTGATTATAAATCACCAAATAAAAGAAGGCGATATAATTGGTTTTTCTTTTTATTGTTTTATTTATTTTACTAACTAACATATTACTAATTTTTTCTACAATTCAAATAGAAATAAAAAACTTAAAATTCAATTCACAACAATTACCAAGACATATTAATAAGAATTATGAAATTATAATAAAGTTGCTACTTTTAAAATTTATTCCAATTTTAAAGGTTAATATTACAAAAAACAAATTAGAAAAATTAAAATTAAAAGAAAAAATAAAAAATTTTGATTTTAAAATAATTCAGAATAACAAACAATTTGATAAAAAAGCTTTAGTAATATTTAAAGAACTAAATATAGATATTCAAAACATAAAATTATATGTGAATATAGGAACAGAAAATGCTAGTTTAACATCTATTCTTGTTCCAACAATTAGCACAATTATAGCATTTATTTTAAATAAAAAAATAAAAAAATTTGAAAATCAAATATTTAAAATCCAACCAATTTATACTAATCAAAATTTGGTAAATATCGATATTTCAGGTATATTTGATATAAAAATAAGCCATATTATTAATATCATTTATATTTTAAATAAAGAACAGAAAAAAGGAGTGAGAGAAAATAATGAGCGAACATCCAATAGAAGGTCTTATGGTTACAGCTATGAATAGCATTCAAGATATGATTGATGTAAATACTATTATAGGTGAGCCAATAGAAACATCAAATAATATTGTTATTATTCCAATTTCAAAGGTATCATTTGGATTTGCAGCTGGAGGTAGTGAATTTAAAGGAGAAACAATAGATGAATACAAAAAAAGAGAAAAAGAAGAAGCAATACAATATAGATTACCATTTGGAGGGGGAAGTGGAGCAGGAGTAACAATTAATCCAATTGCCTTTCTTGTAATTCAACAAAATGGTGTAAAGTTAATGCCTGTAAATCATTCATCATCATTAGATAAATTATTAGATTACATTCCAGACTTAATTGAAAAAACTAATAGTATGATGAACCGCTGTATGCAAAATAAAAAAGAAGAAACAGAAAAAATATTAAAAGAAATGCAAAACAAGCATAATAAAAATATGAAAAAACAAGAAGAGGACAAAGAAGCAATTGAGAAAAAAATCGAGGAAGAAGTAGAAAAAGTAGAAAAATCAAAAAAATCTAAAAAGGATGAAAAAGAAAACAAAGAAGAAACATATGAATTTGAATATGATGAAACAATGGAGGATGAATAAAAATTTTAGAATTAGTTAGCAAAAAGCTTAACTAATTCTTTTTTTGACAAATCTAAATAAACTAGGTATAATAAACGAAAATATTAAAGGAGTAAAAATTAAATGGAATTAGTACAATTGCGGAGACAAAACATATTACATTAAAAACCCTACAAACATAGGAATATATAAAATAGATGATGAAAATATATACTTAATAGACACAGGAAATGACAAAGAAGCAGGGAAAAAAATATTAAAAATAATAGCAGAACAAGGCTGGAAGGTAAAAGGAATAATAAACACACATTCAAACGCAGATCATATTGGAGGAAACAAAGTAATTCGGAGATAGAACTGGCTGTGATATTTTTGCTTATGGTATAGAAAAAAGCTTTATAGAATTTCCAATATTAGAGCCATCTTTCTTATATGGTGGATACCCATTTCGAGATATAAAAAATAAATTTTTATTAGCTAAAGGTTCTAATGTTAAAAATATAGAAAATAATCTTCCTGAAGGATTAAAATACTTTTCCTTAAAAGGGCATTTCTTTGATATGATAGGAATAAAAACTTCTGATGATGTATATTTTTTGGCAGATGCCTTATTTAGTAAAGAAACTATAACAAAATACCATTTATTCTTTCTTTATGATGTAAAAGAATTTCTGAATACTTTAGATGAGCTAGAAAAATTAGATGGAAAAATTTTTATTCCATCTCATTGTGAAGCAACAAAGAATATAAAAGATTTAATTAGTTTAAATAGAAATAAAATATATGAAATTATCGATAAAATAACAAATTATTGCAAGAATGAAGTAACACTTGAAGAAATTTTAAAATATATTTTTGATGAATATAACTTAGATATGAATCCAAATCAATATGTTTTAATTAGAAGCACTATAAAATCATATTTATCATATTTGTATGATGAGGGAAAAATAAAATATGAATTCAAAGAAAATAAAATGATATGGAAAAGAGAAAGTTAAAAAATACTTTCTCTTTAATGTTTTACTAACTTTCTATATATAAAGCTTTAGCAATATAGGGAGAAACTTCATTAATATTATACCAGCCAGAACTTTTACTATCATTTTCTCCACCATTAGGATTAGAAACATAAACCATAGAATTATTGTCACAAGCAAGTAATACCATATAATGGGAAGAAGTTGTAAAACGATTATCACTTGGCTTATTCCAAACACAAATAAGAACTGGTTTATCTTGTGATAAATGATTTAAAAGAGAATTATTTGATAAATGTATATTATCATAATAAAAATCACTATTCTTGATTCCAAAAGTGTCATAAAGTTCTTTATTAATAGTTTCATAATCTAGAACTGGATAATATTTTTTGCGTAAATCTTCTGGACTATAATTTTTATTATAGCCACTTAAAATAATTGCCATAGCAGTAATTCCACAACCGTTTTCGCTCATAGTTCCACCCCAATATCCTTTACTATTCCAAGAAGAATTACCATTTTGCTTATATTCTTTATAAGTTTTATTATTAGTAGTTGTAAATGTAGTAAAAAAGCCATCTTCATTTTCTACTTTTACTTGACCAATGCCATCATAATTTTCATTTTTATCTTGCTTTATAATTTTATATTTAGAATTAGATTGAATGTCAAAAGTATTATTTTGTATATTAATATTAAAATTTTTAAAAAAATTATTGTAAAGAAAATATAAAAATAAAATAAATAATCCAATTACAAAAATAACTTTTTTTATATTCAGCTTTTTCTTAGTTTTTTTAATTTTCTGTTTCATTTATAATTCAATTCCTTCCAAATTTCTATAAACATATTTATTGCTTGTCTTTATTATATAAATAAAATAAAAAAAGTGTTTTAAGAAAGAATTAAAATATTATTAAAATTTTATTAACAAAATAAGCAAACTTTAAAATTAAAAAAATATATGTTATAATTATACAGGTAAAAAAAGTTAGATATTAAATGAGGGAGAAAAATGAGCAAAAGCAAAAAAGTAAAAGCATTTAAAATATTATTAGGAATTGTAGTTGTAGCAATTATAATACTTGCAATTATGTATTTCCTTCCAGTAGTAAAAGATTTATCATCAGTAGAAGGACAATTAGCTTTTCAAAATAAATTTAAAGACTCCGGAATAGGAGGAATATTAGCAATCTTAGGACTTCAAATTGCACAAATATTTTTAGTTATTATACCAGGTGAACCAATTGAGATATTAGCTGGAATGTGTTATGGCGGATTATGGGGAACAATACTTATTATGGCTTCTTGTTTTTTTATATCTGGAGCAATTTTTCTATTAGTTAGAAAATTTGGAAAAAAATTTGTTTATGCATTTTGTAATCAAAAAAATATAGAAAAAATAGAAAACAGTAAATTATTTCAAAATCCAAAAAAAATAGAGTGGATAATGTTTATTTTATTTTTAATACCTGGTACACCTAAAGACTTATTAGTATATATAGCAGGATTACTACCAATTAAACCACTAAGATTTGTACTAATTTCAACTTTTGCAAGATTTCCATCAGTAATTACCTCCACATTAGTTGGAGATAATTTATTAAAACGGTGATTTGCTAACAGGAATTTTGCTATATGCTGGAATTTTAGTATTAGTACTAGTAATAGCAATTATTATTAGCAAATTTGATAAAAGTAACACAACAAAAGAAATATTAAAAAATATAAAAGAATAAAAACTCATCACTATATATATGATGAGTTTTATTTTTTAACTTCTCAATAAATCAATCCAAGAATAAATAACTTTTTTCGACATAGTAAATAAATTTATTTTTTCTACACTATCTTTTGCTATAATATCGACTTTAGATAAAGTCTTACCATTTAAAGTAAAAGAAACTTCTCCTAGTTTTTGACCAGCTTCTATAGGAGCAGAAATGGTATCTGCTAAATTTAAATTTTGTTCAATATTTTTACTATTTCCTTTTTTTACTAAAGTACCAGCAGTTTTTGATAAAATTGCATCAACAGATGAAGTAACACCTTTATCAACATTAATTGTTTTTACAACATCATCTTTTTTTCCAAATTGCTCAAAAGAGAAATTATTAAATCCATAATCCAATAATTTTTGTGCTTCACTAAATCTAACTTTTGTAGAAGGAGCCTTCATAATAACTGCAATTAAAGATAAACCATTTCGTGTAGCACTAGCAGATAAATTATATAAAGCAAGACCTGTAGATCCTGTTTTTAAGCCAGTTGCACCTTTGTATGTTCTAATTAATTTATTTGTATTGGTCAGTTGTGATTTTCCGGTCACGCAATGAATCCATCCAAATAGTAGTATAGTTTGTAATTTTAGGATAAGTGTTTAGAAGCTCCTTTGACATAATACTAATATCGTAACTTGAAGTAACGTGACCATCTTCATCTAATCCGTGGCAATTTTTAAAAGTAGTATCTTTCATTCCAAGGACTTTTGCTTTATCATTCATCATTTGAACAAAAGCTTCTTCTGATCCAGCAACATATTCTGCCATTGCAACAACACAATCATTTGCAGAAGCAACACAAATTGCTTTTAACATTTCATCAACAGTTAAAGTCTCTCTTGGGTCTAGCCAAATTTGTGAACCACCCATTGAAGTAGCATTTTCACTACAAGGTACAGAATCTGTTAAAGAAATTTTGCCTTCATTTAAAGCTTCAACAATTAATAAAATACTCATTACCTTAGTAACTGAAGCAGGACGTAATTTCTCGTGGCTATTTTTTTCATACAAAACTTGCCCAGTTGTTTGTTCTATTAAAATAGCAGATGGTGATTCTAAATTTAAGGTATCTTTTGCATTTTCAGTAGAAGTCTCAGCTGTTTTATTATTTAAATTAGACCACACATATGTAGTATCCTCACCAAAACATGGTAAGGAAAAAGAAAAAATAAGAATTGATACTAACAAAAAACAAGAGAATAATTTTAATTTTCGCATATAAATACCTCCAGTAATATAATATATATGCAAAAAAAATTATTTAATACTTATTAAAGTAGCAGTTACTACTTTTCCATCTGTTGAAATATTTATTTTAACATCATTTCCAGAATCATTTCTAAATTTTAAGTCATAATTACCATAAGAAACTGCTGCATCTTTTCCTTTTTCAATATATGGTACATAATTACTATGCTCGTGTCTTTCTGTAACAACTAAACTTGGAACAGCTAAAACAGCATTATATAAAGTGGAACTAATTTGACAATTACCACCACCAAAGCCTTTTTGCTTTTTTCCATTTTGATCTAATATATCAGCCTCTAAATATCCTTTTTCTTTTGTTGAAGGTCCAAGTATTTCATAAAAAGAAAATGTACTTCCAGATTTTACAATTGTCCCATTTAATCTATTACACGTAAGTTCAATATTGTGTTGGCGAGATGGGTCAGAAGACATAATATTAGTGCTAAAAGTTGAAAGCTGTTCTTCTATTGGTTCTTTTTTGCTTTCTCTATTTTCTTCTGTATTAGAGGAAGTATCAGAATTAGTTTCCTTCTCAGAATTTTTATTTTCTGAAGTTGAAGTTCTATTTGCTTGGTAAGAACTTTGATTTTTAGAATTTATATTATTGAAATATAGAAAAATTCCTATACCAATTGCAACTAAAACAACTATAATTCCTAAAATTAAAAATTTTTTATTCATATAATCACCTAAATATAAGTATAACCAAACTAATAACAAAATATTGACAAAATCGAAAAATAAAAGTATAATTAATATGTATATTTGAAAGGAAGAAAAAATAATGTTAAAGAAAAATTGGAAAAAAATTGGAATGTTAATTTTAATTTTTGCTTGTATTTTCAATATTATGAGTAAACTAATTAATAAGTTATCACTAAACAAAGAATTACTATACTCAGCAGAATATATGTATGATTCTAATGAAAAACAAGAAAGTGAAGGAAATCAAAAATAATACTTGAAAAAATAAAAAAAATATGTTATGATAGAAAATAGTCAGTTATAAAAAACGAGAAAGAGGTGAACTTTTAACTATGAAAGAAGGAATACATCCAGAATACAACAAAACAACAATAACATGTGCATGTGGTAATGTTATAGAAGTTGGTTCAACAAAAAAAGATTTAAAAGTAGATATATGCTCAAAATGTCATCCATACTGGACAGGTAATTTAAGACAAGATACAGTTGGTGGTAGAGCAGATAAATTCAAGAAAAAATACGGACTTGAATAAAAATAAATGGATTAACTTTAAAGTTAGTCCATTTTATTTTTCTAATTTTTCAATATTAGTATCTGTAATGTAGTCAAATATATCTAATTTTACTTTTTTATTTGTAAGTGGTAAAAGAATATAACCTTTTAAAGTAAGAAAAACTGGATAATTAAATGATTGTATAAATAATTCAATATTTCCATTATTATTAGTATCATAGCCATATGCAACTTCAACAAAATTTCCATTAGCATCTTTTTGAAAAACCGCAACATAAGGTCTAAAATTATTATTTTGATCAAATATTTCATATGTAGCAAAATACAAATCTGTTAATTTAACATTTTCCAATGTAAGAAGTTTAACATATTTTATATCTAAAAGATACATTCTTCTTGCATTTTCTGGCATATAATCATAATCTTCTAATTCATTAACACCGAATATGCTTTGAACCTTTTATAAAATAAGGATTATAGGTATTTCCTAGCTCATAATCAATATAGCTTCTCATATCTAATTTACCCCATAAAGTAACTAAATCTTTATTATATTTCTTTTTCTTATTTAAATTCCATAAATCTTGCACATACAAACTTTCAAAATAAGAATAATCTGTAGAAACACTAAAATGTCCTTTTTTATAATTATTAATATAATTATAACTATGTTTTCTTTTACTATTTTTTGTTTTTAATAAAGAATCAAACTTTCCCATAATATCCTCCAATCTATTTTTATTATAGCATAAAATAAAAAATATGGAAAGGAATTTTTAGTATAAACTTAAGAAAAATACTTGAAAAATAGCATATTTTGTAATAAAATAAAAAACAAAGCCAACTCATAAAAGGAGAAACAAGAATATAAATGGAATATATAGAAAAAGTACGAAAACTAAACAAAAATAAAAAATTAAAATATCATATTTCAACAATGGGATGTCAGTTAAATGAAAACGATTCTGAAAAATTATGTGGAATGTTAGAAGAAATGAATTATGAAAAAACTGAAGACATAAAAAAAGCAGATATTGTTTTATTTAACACTTGTTGTGTAAGAGAAAATGCAGAAGAGAAACTTTTTGGGAAACTTCGGAGAACTAAAAAAATTAAAGCAAGAAAAAGGTTTTCTAATTGCTATTGGTGGTTGTATGATGCAAGAGGAACATATTACAAAAAAAATAAAATCAAGTTATCCATTTGTAGACATTTTATTTGGAACTCATACCTTGCACAAATTTCCAGAAGACTTGTATTGCGCATTAGAAACAAAGAAAAAATTAGAAGATATTATTGATATTGATGGTGAAATTTATGAAGGATTACCTATTAAAAGGGATAGTAAAATAAAAGCATCTGTTACTATTATGAATGGATGTAATAATTTTTGTAGTTATTGTATTGTGCCATATGTTAGAGGGAGAGAAAGAAGTAGGGAACCTAAGAACATTATTTGTGAAATAGAAAATCTAGCAAAAGAAGGATATAAAGAAATTACTTTACTTGGGCAAAATGTAAATTCTTATTTAAAAGTTGAAAGAGAAAAAAATATTCCCTTTGAGCAATATAGAGGAATAAATTCATTTGCTACATTACTAAAAGAGATTAATAAAATTGAAGGAATAGAAAGAATTAGATTTATTTCACCTCATCCAAAAGACTTTACAGATGATGTAATAGAAGCAATTGCAAGTAGTGATAAGGTTTGTAAATTAGTTCATTTGCCATTGCAATCAGGAAACACAAAAGTTTTGAAAGAAATGAATAGGAAATATACTAAAAAACAATATTTAGACTTAGTTGAAAAAATGAAAAATAAAATTCCAAATCTTACTTTATCAACTGATATTATAGTAGGTTTTCCAGGAGAAACCGAAGAAGAATTTAAAGACACATTAGATGTTGTAAAAAAAGTGAAATTTGAACAAGTATATATGTTTATTTATTCAAGAAGAATTGGAACACCTGGAGATAAAATGGAAAATCAAATACCTGAAGAAGAAAAACACAAAAGATTTGATAAATTAAAAAAACTAGTAGAAAGTCAAATGGAAGAATCAAATAAAAAATATATTGGAACAATGCAAAAAGTATTAGTTGAAGGAGAAAGCAAAAACAATAAAGATGTATTAACAGGAAGAACAGATAGTAACAAAGTAGTTGTTTTTGAAGGGGATAAAAGTTTAATTGGTAAAATGGTAGAACTTAAAATTACTTCAGAACATATGTGGTATTTGAGAGGAGAAATATAATTTGGACAATAATGAATGGATAAGTTTTATAAGAGAAATAGTGCAAAAAGGAAATGATGTTAACTTAAAAAAAGAATGTGAGAAAAGAGGAGTCGGATTAAATACTTTATATAGAAAATTAATATTACTAGAAAAAGTAGATAATAAATTATATAAAGAATTTTTATTTTTACATCCATACAAACCAAGAGACACACAAGGAGTAGATTTTGAGCAATTAATGAGAGAATCAATTCTCACAGGAATTTCACAACATGAATTAGAAGAAAAATATGGTGTTACTAAACGAACTATACAAAGACAATTTGCTAAAGTACAAGAAAGCAATTATGAATTATATTGTACTTATAAAAAATATGTAGGTTTAGCTAAAAAAGGTAAAGATTTAGATTATGTTAGTATAGATAGTGTGGAAGAAGGATATATTTTGCAAAATCCTACTACAGAAAAGCAAAAATTGGAAAATAGAAGAAATCAATTTGTAAAAGCAATCAAAGTTGCAAATGCATCAAAAAATAGGCAGTTAAGCAAACACTATAAAGAACAAATTATTCGTATAAATAAACAAATTGAAAATAATGAAGGGAGAATTAATTAAATATGTCAGAATATTCACCTATGATGCAAAAATACCTTGAAACAAAGGAAAAATATAAAGACTGCATCTTGTTTTATCGATTAGGAGATTTCTATGAAATGTTTTTTGATGATGCTATTTTAGCATCAAGAGAATTAGAAATAACTTTAACTGGGAAAGACTGCGGTCAAGAAGAAAGAGCTCCAATGGCAGGAGTCCCTCATCACGCAGCCGAAATGTATATTGCAAAATTAGTAGCTAAAGGCTATAAAGTAGCTATTTGCGAACAATTAGAAGACCCAAAAGAAACAAAAGGAATAGTAAAAAGAGGTGTAATTAGAATAATTACACCAGGTACAGTAGTTGAAAGTAATATGCTAGAAGAAAGAAAAAATAATTACATTATGAGTGTTTTTAAATCTGGAATTTATTTTGGAATTAGTGTATGTGATCTTTCAACAGGAGAATTCTATTCAACAGAAATTAAAGATAGTAATAATTTTCCATTGCTATTAAATGAAATTGCAAGATACACTCCATCTGAACTTGTTGTAAATTCTATGATGGCAGATTCTACAGAAGAAATAAATAAAATAAAAGAAAGATTTGAAAATACATATATTACAAAATTTAATGATAAATTTTTTGCAAATGAAGTAGAAAATTTAGAATTAAGATATACAATTCAAGATAATAACGGAAGGAAAATTGAAAATTTTGAAGAAAAAAGTCTTGTTATAGCTTCTATTTCTGCTTTAATAGAATATATTGAACAAACTCAAAAAACTACTTTAGAACATATTAATAAAATTGTAGTATATCCATTATCAAGATATATGGCATTAGATATAAATGCAAGAAGAAACTTAGAAATAATAGAAAAATTAAGGGATAAATCTAAAAAAGGAACACTACTTTGGGTATTAGATAAAACTTCAACTTCAATGGGAGGAAGAGCTTTACGTAGATGGCTAAATAACCCACTTGTGGATGTTTTAGAAATTAATAAAAGATTAAATGCTGTAAAAGAAATAAAAGATAATATTATGCTAAGAGGAGATATTGTAGATAACTTAAAAAAAGTATATGATATTGAACGTTTAGCAGGGAAAATGGCATATGGAAATGCAAATGCACGAGATATGGTAACTTTAAAAAATTCTTTAATAAGATTACCTGAAGTAAAAAGATGCCTGCAAAGCTGTAAATCAGATTTGTTAAAAGAATTATTTGAAAACTTAGACGAATTGCAAGATATATATGCTCTAATAGACTCTGCAATTATTGATGACCCACCAATGACAATAAAAGGTGGTGGAATTATAAAATTAGGATATAATGAAGAAATTGATAAATTAAAAACTGCTCAAACAGAAGGAAAGAATTGGCTAATTAAATTAGAATTAGAAGAAAGAGAAAAAACAGGAATAAAAAATTTAAAAATTGGTTTTAATAAAGTATTCGGATATTTTATAGAAGTAACAAAATCTTATTTGAAGCAAGTACCAGATCGTTTTATTAGAAAACAAACTTTAACAAATGCAGAAAGATATATCACAGAAGAATTAAAAAATTTGGAAAATCAAATTTTAGGTGCAGAAGAAAAAGTTGTAGATTTAGAATATAATGCATTTGTAGAAATTAGAGAACAAATTTCAAAAAATATAAAGAGATTACAAAAAACAAGTGAAGTAATATCTACTCTAGATGTATTAACTTCATTTGCAGAAGTAGCAGAAGACTTAAATTACTGTATGCCAGAAGTTAATTCTTCTGGGATAATAGATATTAAAAACGGAAGGCATCCTGTTATTGAAAAAATATTAGGACCAGGTGCTTTTGTTGAAAATGATACTTATCTAGATAAACAAGACAATCGTATGGCAATAATTACAGGCCCTAATATGGCTGGTAAATCTACATATATGAGGCAAGTTGCTTTAATTACATTAATGGCACAAGTTCGGAAGTTTTGTTCCAGCTGAAAGTGCAAAAATAGGAGTAGTTGATAAAATCTTTACAAGAGTTGGAGCATCAGACGATTTAAGTATGGGTCAAAGTACATTTATGGTTGAAATGATGGAAGTTGCAGACATTTTAAAAGAGGCAACTAGTAATAGTTTAGTAATTTTAGATGAAATTGGGAGAGGAACTTCTACATATGATGGCTTATCAATTGCTTGGGCAGTGGCTGAATTTATTAGTGATAAAGAAAAATGTGGTGCTAAAACTTTATTTGCAACTCATTATCACGAACTAACAGAACTTGAAAATAAATTAGAAGGAATTAAAAACTATTCTATTGCAGTAAAAGAAAAAGGAGAAGATGTTATATTTTTAAGGAAAATTATTAGAGGAGGAACAGACGAAAGCTATGGTATTCACGTAGCAAGACTTGCAGGTGTTCCAAAAGCAGTAACTACAAAGGCAGATGAAATTCTTCGATCTTTGGAAAGAAAGAATATTTTAACAGGAAAGAAACAAGAAAAACAAGACAAGAAACAAGTTGAAGGACAGTTTGACTTATATAATTATAAATTAGCAGAAATTTCTCATGAAATAGATAAGATTAATTTAAATGAATTAACTCCAATTGATGCATTAAATATATTAGTTAAAATAAAAGAAAAAATGAAATAGGACTTAGCTTTTTAAGTCCTATATTTTTATTTTTTCAAAAACACTTTTTGAACATATAGTTTATTTGCAAAAGACTGAACAACATTTCTTAAAATATACTGCTCTTGAGTAAGTTTATTGCTCTTAATATAATGTTTTTCAGCAAAAACAATACGAATAGCCTTTTCAACTTCAGAGCAAAAACGGTCATAAGCCTGTTCAATACTAGAAGTTTCAATGGCGAAACTAATCAATTTTTTAATATCACTAATACTATAAACTTGTTTTAAAATAAAAATTACAAACAAAGTAGCCATATGAGTTTTATTGTATTTTTTATTAACTGGTGGTTTAATAACACTATGTTTAACATAATTATTAATCATAGTCTTAGTAATTAATTTATCTTCTTTTTCATTATCATTTTTAATATATCCGAGACAAATATTGTTCTAATAAAGAAACTAATTGATCTATATATAAATCAATATTTGGTAATTCGCTCCATCTTGGCAAATGAAATTTTTCAATTTCTGTATTCACAGTATTTCACCTCGCATATAATCATAACAGATTTTGAATAGTTAGTCAATTACTTGACAAGATATTATATATATGATAATCTAGTATTCGATACTAGATAGATAAAGGAGAAAAAATATGGAAAGAGAGAAATACTTAGAAGCAACTGAGTTTGAAAACATCAAAGATTTAATTTATGCTATATCACAAAAATATAATCAAAGAACAGCATTTGTAATTAAGAATAAAAAGGATAATAATGAAGTTGAATATAAAGATATAAGTTATCTAAAATTATTAGAAGAAGTTAATCATTTAGGAACTAAATTTTATGAATTAGGATTTAAAAATAAAAGAGTTGCTATAGTAGGAAGAAATAGGTATGAATGGTGTCTTACTCACATTACAAATCTGTTAGGAGGAATGGTTAGTATTCCTCTTGACAAAGAATTACAAGTAGATGAGCTAGAAAACTGCTTATTAAGAAGTAAAGCAGAAGTATTGGTATTTGATGAAAAATACATTGAAAATATAGAAGAAATAAAGAAAAGAGGAAATACAAAAATAGAAAACTATATTTGTATGAGCAAATTAGAAGGATATAACTGTATTTCAGAACTAAAAGAAGAAGGAAAAAAATTATTAAAAGAAGGAAATAAAGAATATATAGATGCAAAAATAGATAAAAACAAGATGAATATATTATTATTTACATCAGGAACAACATCACAATCAAAAGCAGTAATGCTTTCACAAAAAAATATTGCATCTAATATTTATAGTATGCAATTAGTGGAAGATATTAGAAAAGAAGATGTAAATATTGCATTTTTGCCATTTCACCACGTTTTTGGATCTACTTGTATGTTAGTTATGCTAGCTTATGGTGTAAAAACAGTATTTCCAGATGGACTTCGTTATATTGCACAAAATTTAAAAGAATACAAAGTATCTGTATTTGTAGGTGTTCCTTTATTAGTAGAAACAATTTATAAAAGGATTGAACAAGGAATTGAAAAAAAGGGAAAAACTAAAACTGTCAATATGGCAAAAAAAATTAGTAATTTTTTATTAAAATTACATATTGATATTAGAAAAAAATTATTTAAAGAAGTTATTGATGAACTAGGTGGAAGTTTAAGATTCGTAATTTCAGGTGGTGCACCATTAGACAAAAAAGTTGCACAAGGATTTAATGAGTTAGGAATTAATGTAGTGCAAGGATATGGATTAACAGAAACGTCACCTGTTATTGCATCAGAAAATTGCCGAAAAGTAAAATATGGTTCAGTAGGCTTTCCAATGGAAAATGTAGAATTAGAACTGGTAAATCAAGATGAGCAAGGAGTTGGAGAAATAAGAGTAAAAGGGCCAAATGTAATGCTTCGGTTATTATGAAAATGAAGAAGCAACAAAAGAAGTGTTAAAAGACGGTTGGTTTTATACAGGTGATTTAGGATATTTTGATAAAGAGGGTTATTTATTTTTAACAGGTAGAAAAAAAGATATGATAGTCCTAAAAAATGGTAAAAAAGTATTTCCAGACGAAATAGAAATGGTAATAAGTAGATTAGATGAAGTATTAGAATGTTTAGTATACGGAATACCAGACAAAAAAGACAAAAACGATATAAAACTTTCAGTTAAAATTGTTTATGACAAAGATGTCGTCAAAGAAAAATATCCAAATATAACACAAGAAGAGCTAGAACATATAATTTGGCAAAAAATTAAAGAAATTAATAAAACATTTCCACCATATAAATATATAAAAAATATGATATTAACAGATCAAGAATTAATAAAAACAACAACTAAAAAAGTAAAAAGAAATGAAGAAATAAAGACACTTTTGAAATAAAAGAAATTGTCGTTGGGGACGGTGTTTCCTCAATGACAATTTTTTTATTCAATTTCTGTTATTTTTAGATTAAACTTATCTTCGAATACTTTTTTCTTAGCAATGTATTCTTTGGTTTTAAATCCTTTAACATCAACAACTTCACTTTTGCCATTTTTATGAAATATAATAAAATCAGCTTTATACTTTAAACCAGGTGCTAACATAAAGATTGGTTGTAAACAAAAACCATCAATTTCTTTTGCTTGTAGTCTCATTTTTAATTCGCAATAAAAATCAGCTTCTTTTTGACTATCAAAAGTATGACCATCTACAGAAACTTTATTTGCTCTATATTTACTTTTTCTATTTTTATTATCAGTAAAATTTTTATAATCTTCGACACTCCAATGTTCCATACGTAAAATACTCCTTTGTATTAATTTTTTCTCATTATATCGAAAAAGAAATAAAAGTGCAACTTTTAAGTAAAAACTTTTATTTTTCCAAACATTATGATAATATAATAAATATAAAACAAAAGATGAAGGAAAAAGGGAGAACGAAAAAACAAAAAGAAGAAAAATAGAAACAACAAATATAGAAGGAGAATAATATGGATTTCCAAGTACCAAAGTTTTTGCAAAAATTATTAATAAATCAATATGGAGAAGAATTAACGCGGAAAAATAATACAAGGATATACTAAAAAAAGATATACAACATTTAGAGTAAACATATTAAAAAGTAACATTAATGAAATTATAAATTGTTTAAACCAAGAAAAAATAGAATATGAAAAAGTATTATGGTACGAAAATGCTTTTATATTGAAAAACGTTAATGAAAATGATATTAAAAAACTAGATATTTACAAACTAGGAAAGATATATTTACAAAGTTTATCATCTATGCTTCCACCAATATTATTAAAGCCAAACAAAGGTGAAGATATATTAGATATGGCAGCAGCACCAGGTGGAAAAACGACACAAATAGCGGCACTTACGCAAAATGGTGCAAATATTACTGCTTGTGAAAAAAACAAAATAAGATATGAACGCTTAAAATATAATATAGAAAAGCAAGGCACAAATGTATACTGCATATTGCAAGATGCAAGAAATTTAAGTGACTTTTTTTCTTTTGATAAAATTTTATTAGATGCACCTTGTAGTGGAAGTGGAACGTTGAAAACAACTGAAGACATAGAAAAAAATTTTACAACTAAACTAATTGAACAATCTGTAAAATTACAAACAGCCTTATTAAAAAAGGCAATTAACATACTAAAAAAAGGCAATGAGATGATTTATTCTACGTGTTCAATTTTAAGTATTGAAAACGAAGAAATTATAGAGAAATTATTAAAAGAGAAAAAAATAGAAATTATTCCAATAGAAGAAGAATGGATAAATAGCCTTCCGCTTCTTCCAAGCAAAATCAAAGGTACAATAACAATTTGTCCAAATGAGTTTTATGAAGGATTTTTTGTTGCAAAAATTAGAAAAATTTAAGGAGAAATAAAAATGTATTATATTTATATGTTACGCTGTGAAGACAATTCAATATATACAGGAATTACTACAAACATTGAACATAGAATGAAAGAGCATTTTACAAAAGAAAATTGTGCCAAATATACATATACCCATACAGCAAAAAAATTAGAAGCTGTATGGCAAACAGAAAATAGAATTTTAGCATCAAAATTAGAATATCATATAAAGACATTAAAAAAATCACAAAAAGAAGAATTAATAAAAAAGGATAATATAGAAGAATTATTATCAAATAAAATAGAACCAGAAAAATATAAAAAAATTATGTAAAATTATTAATAGAGATTATTGAAATGTTCAATAAATTATGCTATAAATATACAAGAAAGGAGAATAAAAATGGGATTAGTATTAAAAAATGTATCAAAATCATATTTAGACAAAAAAGCAGTAGACAATTTATCTCTTGAGATAAATAAACCTAGTGTTTTTGGGTTACTTGGTACAAATGGAGCAGGGAAAACAACAACAATAAGAATGATATTAGGAATATTAAAAAAAGAAGAAGGAGAAATTACTTGGAATGGTAAACAAGTAGAGAGGAAAAATGTTAATTTTGGATATTTGCCAGAAGAAAGAGGAGTATATCCTAAGATTAAAATTTTTGACCAATTAATGTATTTTGCAAAATTAAAAGGAATGAAAAAGGAAGAAGCAGAAGAAACAATTAATAAATGGGCAAAAGTTTTAAAAGTTGAGGAATATATGCGGGGTTAATGCTGAAAAATTATCAAAAGGAAATCAACAAAAAATTCAGTTTATGACAGCAATAATTCATGATCCAGAATTAATTGTATTAGATGAACCTTTTAGCGGACTAGATCCAGTTAATACTGAAATATTAAAAAACATTATTATTGATTTAGTATCAAAAGGAAAATATATTATTATGTCTGCACATCAAATGTCTACAATAGAAGAATTTTGTACAGATATTGTTATATTAAATAAAGGCAAAACAGTTTTAAAGGGAAACTTAAAAGAAATTAAGTCTACATATCCTGCTAACCGTTGTATTATAGATGCAAATCAAGATATAAAAAATTATTTAGAAGAATTTAATTTACAAATTGAAAATATGAAAGACAATGAA
>CANRFI010000022.1 GCA_947629855.1 uncultured Clostridia bacterium | reverse complement strand
AATATAGAGAAGTAAATTATTATAAAAATGAAGTAGAAGAATTATTAAAAGATTTACAAAAAGCAATAAAAGAGAATAAAAAAATATATGTATTAGTGTCTAGTAAAGAAAAAGCAAAAAAATTACAAAATCTATTAAACCAAGAAGAAATTGCAAACACAATAGAAGAAACATTAAATCAAACAATTATAGTAAAATCAAATCAATCAATTGTAACAATTAGCATAGGAAAAATTTCTTCAGGATTAGAAGCATATGATTTAAAACAATTAGTAATAATAGCAGATAATCTAATAGAAGGTGAAAAAAGAAAAAAAAGAATACTAAATCAAGATTTTAAAGAAGGAGAAAGAGTTGTTTTTGCCGATTTAAAAATAGGCGACTATGTTGTCCATAAAAAATATGGAATAGGCATTTATATTGGCGTTAATACTATAAAAGCAGATGGAACAATAAAAGATTATATTAAAATAAAATACAAAAATGATGATATTTTATATATTCCTACAAATGATTTAGATTATATTAGAAAATACATTGGTGGAGACAAAATTAAACCTAAAATTAATAGATTAGGAAGCAAAGAATGGGAAAGTACAAAAACAAGAGTAAAAAATAACCTAAGAGAAGTTGCTAAAGAGTTAATTGAATTATATGCAAAAAGAGAAAAAATCCAAGGCTTTCAATTCAGCAAAGATACTCCTTGGCAAGATGAATTTGAATCTAAATTCCCATATCAAGAAACAGAAGATCAACTACGTTGTATTGAAGAAGTAAAAAAAGATATGGAAAATATAAAGCCAATGGACAGATTACTATGTGGAGATGTAGGATATGGAAAAACAGAAGTAGCTTTAAGAGCAGCATTTAAAGCAGTTATGGATCAAAAACAAGTTGCTTATCTTGCACCAACCACAGTTTTAGCAGAACAACAATATAAAGAATTTAAAGAAAGAGTAAAAGACTTTCCTATTAAAGTAGAGATAATGAATAGATTTAAAACTAAAAAATATCAAGAAGAAGTTATTAAAAAACTTAAATTAGGAGAAGTAGATATTTTAATTGGGACACATAGAATTTTAAGCAAAGATGTTGAATTTAAAGATTTAGGCTTATTAATTATAGATGAGGAACACAGATTTGGTGTAAAAGACAAAGAAAAAATAAAGCAACTAAAAACAAATGTAGATGTTCTAACTATGACAGCGACTCCAATTCCAAGAACAATGCATATGTCAATAGTAGGAATAAGAGATATGTCCGTAATTTATGAACCACCACATAATAGAAAACCAGTTCAAACTTATGTATTAGAATATGACAAAGAAGTAATAAAAGAGGCCATAATAAAAGAAATAGAAAGAGAAGGCCAAGTATTTTATTTGTATAATAATGTAGAAGGAATTGAGAAAAAAGCAAACGAAATACAAAATCTAGTTCCAGAAGCAAATGTAGTATATGCACATGGACAAATGACAGGAAACAAAATAGAAGCAATTATGCAAGAATTTATAGAAGGAAAAAGTAATGTACTTGTTTGCACAACAATATTAGAATCTGGAATTGATATTCCAAATGCAAACACAATTATCGTAGAAAACGCAGACAGAATGGGACTAGCACAATTATACCAAATTAGAGGAAGAGTAGGAAGAGCAGAAAAACAAGCATATTGCTATATCACTTATAAAAAAGACAAACTATTATCAGAAATAGCAGATAAAAGGCTAAAAGCAATTAAAGAATTTACTGAATTTGGTTCTGGATTTAAAATTGCTATGAGAGATTTAGAAATAAGAGGAGCAGGAAGTTTGCTACGGAGAAATCCAATCTGGACACCTAGAACAAGTAGGATATGATACTTATTGCAATTTATTAGAAGAAGTAGTAAAAGAAATGAAAGGAATTGAAATCAAAGAGGAAACAGATTTACAAATTGACTTGAATGTAACAAGTTATATACCAGATGAATATATACCAGATTCAAATCAAAAAATAGAAATCTATCAAAATATAGCACTTTGCAAAAACGAAAATGACATACAAAATGTAACAGATGAAATAATAGATAGGTTTGGAAATATGCCAAAAGAAGTAGAAAACTTAATTGAAATTGCACGAATAAAATATCTAGCAAAACAAATAAATATAAGCAAAATAACAAGTAAAAATATAAACTCAAGCACATTAATAATATTTACATTTGAACAAAACCAGATGAAAGTAAGGCTAAATGAAATAATAAAAAAATATGGAACTGCAATAAAATTTTCTAACGGAATTAAACCAAGTATAACCTTAAAAATAAAAGCTCAAAACGAAAAACAAATCTTAAACGATATAACAAAATTTTTAGGTAATTTTTTGGATGAAGAAAAATAAAAATCAAATAGAAGGGAGAGAAAAATGCAAAGAATTATAAGCAAAGAAAATGAATTTATAAAACATACAAAAAAATTAAGAGATAAAAAATATAGAGATATAACTAATTTATATATTGTAGAGGGAATTAAATTAGTCTCAGAAGCAATACAAGAACAAGCAGAAATTAAACAAATAATTTTATGTGACGATTGTGAAAAAAATGAAGTTATCCCTAAAGACTTAATGTATGAAATTGCAAAATATGAATGTATTTATGTACCAGAAAAGATTTTTAAATATTTATCAGAAGTACAAACCCCGCAAGGAATTTTAGCAGTAGTAGAAAAAACTAGTAAAACAACACAAATTGATTATTCACAAGATATCATAGTAGTACTTGATAATTTACAAGATCCAGGAAATTTAGGAACTATACTTAGAACAGTTGACAGTATAGGTCTTAATCAAATAATAGTCTCTAAAGAAACAGCAGATTGCTATAACCCAAAAGTTGTAAGGTCTACAATGGGAGCTATTTTTAGAGTAAAAATCATAAATAGTGAAGATTTAGAAAAAACACTAAAAGAAATAAAAAAACACAAATTTAAAATAGTTGCATCTTCTTTGCAAACAGAAAACACAATTTATGATATTGATTATAATAAAAAAGTAATTGTAATAGGAAATGAAGCAAACGGTGTAGAAGAAAAAATACAAAATATAGCAGATGAAAAAATAAAAATACCTATGCTTCGGGAAAACAGAAAGTTTAAATGCTTCTGTTGCAACTGGAATTATATTATATGAATATGTAAGACAAAAATTAAAATAGAAAGAGGAATAAAAATGAAAATAAATGTAGTAATGGTAGAACCAGAAATACCACAAAATACAGGAAATATAGCAAGAACTTGTGCAGCAACTGGAGCTAAATTACATCTAATTCATCCACTAGGATTTGACATATCTGAAAAAGCAGTAAAAAGAGCAGGACTTGATTATTGGGATAAAGTTGAAATCGAAGAACATAAATCACTAATAGAATTTTTAGAAAAATACAAACCAGAAAGAAATAATATGTTTTTTGTAACAACAAAAGGAAAACATACTTATTGTGAACCAAATTATAAAGAAATGGAAGAAATTTTCTTATTATTTGGAAAAGAAACAAAAGGACTTCCTGAAGACTTATTACAAAAATATATAGATAAAACAATTAGAATACCAATGAGACCAACTTTGAGATCTTTAAACCTTTCAAATTCAGTTAATATTGTATTATATGAAGTATATAGACAAAAGAATTTTGAAGGATTAGAAGAAATAAGTTCTTATTTTGATTAAAAATAAAAAAACATTGTCGAATTATAAGAAGATTTGTTGAAAGTGTTGCAAACCTTCTTTTTTTATGCTATTAATAAAAAAATTATATTTTATTCTAAATTTTTATTTCGAAAATTAATCAATAAAAAATCCCCAAAAAAACTAAAAAAGAGTATAGGAGGAAGCGATTGAAAGTATTTACATATAATCAATACATTAAATATATTCATAAATTAAGATTAAACACAATTTTACAAGTAGCAGAAGAAAGCGAAGAATATCATCTAGAAGGTGAGGAAAGACAATATTTATATGACAAATTAATAAAAACTATATTAAATGAGGAAGAAGAAGCACGAAAATTCATTAATTATTTTATTGAACCTCAAAAATTTATTGAAACAAATGAATTAATAAGATATACCAATAATAAATCAAAAGAAGCAGACTTAATTTATAAACTAAAAGGAAAAGAAATATTTTTTTTAATCGAACAGCAATCAACAGCTGATATCACAATACAATATAAAATATTAAACTATTGCATAGATATAATACAAAAATGGAGTAGAAGTAAAAAAACAGGAAAAAATGTAGGATACCCAATAGTTGTTCCAATAGTAATCTACACAGGAGATAAAAATTGGAAAATTCCAAAAAAATTCAATTATATGTTTGAAAGCTATAAAATAAATTTAGAATACAATTTAGTAGATATAAATAAACTTTCAAAACAAGAATTATTAGCGTATGACACAATATTAGGCCATATCTTATTAATTAAAAAATCTCAAAATAAAGAAGAACTAATAGATAATTTGTGTCTTATCATAAAAACTACTAAAAACAAAGATAAATTAGATAAGTTAGCAGATATCATAATGGAAATAACAGAGATAAAAAATTAAAATATAAAGAACCACTTTTTGAATTTAACATAAAATATATTAGGATAAATAATTAAAAACTAAAATTCAGAAAGGAATCAAAGATATGGAAAAAATACTAGAAGTTAAAAACATAACAAAAAAATATCAAAGTAAAGAAGAAGAAATATTGGCAATACAAAATGTTAATTTTAAAGTGGCAAAAGGTGAATTTGTAAGTATTATTGGACCAAGCGGTTGTGGCAAATCTACACTGCTTTCTATTATAGCAGGATTAGAAGAAAAAACAGAAGGTGAAATCTACATAGAAGGAGAAAAGGTAGAAGGAATTTCTCCAAAGGTAGGTTATATGTTGCAAAGAGACTGCTTATTAGAATGGAGAACAGTATTTAGTAATACAATGTTTGGTTTAGAAATCAAAGGCAAAAAAGACAAAGAAAGTAAGCAATATGTAGAAGAATTACTAAAAAAATATGATTTATATGACTTTAAAGACAAATATCCATCAGAACTATCAGGAGGAATGAGGCAAAGGGTAGCATTAATTAGAACTTTAGCAGTAAAACCTAAAATATTATTGTTAGATGAAGCATTTTCAGCACTAGATTATCAAACAAGAATTATGGTTACAAATGATATTTATAATATTTTAAGAAAAGAAGGAATGACGGCTATTATAGTAACCCATGATATTTCAGAAGCAATTAGTATGTCAGATAGAGTAATAGTCCTAAATGCAAGACCAGGAACAGTAAAAGACATTCACAAAATTGAATTTGATACAGAAGATAGAAATCCAATCAACTGTAGAGAAAATCCTAAATTCAGCGAATATTTTAATACATTATGGAGGGAGTTGGGAGTAGATGAATAAAGCACTAGGAGTATTATCAAAAGAAAGAAAACAATATTTAAAAACTAAAAGACACAAACAAATTATGATATTACTTACACAAATAGGAATATTAATTGCTTTTCTTGCTATATGGGAAATATTAGCAAATAAAGAAATAATAGATAGTTTTATAACAAGCCAACCAAGTAGAATTTGGGATACCTTTATGAATTTAGGATCAAATGATTTAGTAAGACATATATTAGTTACAACTTATGAAACAGTCGTAGGATTTATATTAGGAACAGGGTTAGGAATTTTAATTGCAATTATTTTATGGTGGTCAGACTTTTTATCAAAAGTTGCAGAGCCATATTTAGTAGTATTAAACAGTTTACCAAAAGTTGCTCTACGGTCCTATTATAATAATATGGGTAGGAGCAGGAACACCAGCAATTATTGTTATGGCAGTTGCAATTTCCTTAATAGTAACAATCTTAGAAAATTTAAATGGATTTTTAAAAACAGACAAAGAAGTCATAAGGATGGCAAAAACATTTAAAGCCTCAAAATTACAAATTTTAATGAAAATAATAATACCTGCAAACTTATCAACATTTATTAATTCTTTAAAAGTAAATATAGGACTTTCACTAGTAGGCGTAATATCAGGAGAATTTTTAGTTTCTAAAGCAGGACTTCGGATATTTGATTGTTTATGGAGGTCAGGTATTCAAGTTAGATTTAGTAATGACTAGTGTAATAATTTTAGGAATAGTAGCAGGAATTATGTATGCAGCAGTATTATTACTAGAAAAATTTATCCTACATGCAAGAAAGTTTAAATAAGGAGGAAAAACTTTGAAAAAGAAAATTATAATAGTTGTTGCTGTTCTAATAATTGCGATAATACTTAGCATAACTAGTATTATAGTAAATAAAAACAAAGAAGAAAAGCAAGAACTAAAAACAATTCAAGTCAATGAAGTAACAAGATCTGTATTCTATGCACCTCAGTATGTAGCAATCAATCAAGGATTTTTTAAAGACAAAGGTATGAATATAGAATTAACTACAGGTCAAGGAGCAGATGCAGTTATGACAGCAGTTTTAGCAAACCAATGTGACATAGGATTTGCACGGACCAGAAGCATCAATATATGTGTATAATGAAGGAAAAGAAGATTATTGTCAAGTATTTGCACAAATGACTAAAAAAGATGGATCTTTTCTAATTGCAAGAAATACAGATGGCAATTTTGATTGGCAAGATCTAAAAGGAAAAGTTGTTATTCCAGGTAGAAAAGGTGGAGTACCTTATATGACACTAGAATATGTATTAAAGAAAAATGGAATAGATCCACAAAAAGACACCACATTAGATGATAGTATTAAATTTGATTTAATGGCAGGAGCATTTGCAAGTGGAAATGCGGACTATGTTACTCTATTTGAACCAACAGCATCATTAACAGAAGAACAAGGAAAAGGAAAAATTGTTGCATCAGTTGGAGAAGCAGCAGGAGAAATACCATATACAGCATATTTTACTAAAAAAAGTTATATTGAACAAAATGAAGATACAATTCAAAAATTTACAGATGCTATATATGAAGGTCAACAGTATGTAAAAGAGCATACTTCACAAGAAATAGCAGAAAGCATTCAAAGCTTTTTCCCAGACACAGATGTAGAATTATTAGCAAAAGTTATTCAAAATTATAAAGATATAGATGCTTGGAATGATACACCTGTTTTAAAAGAAGAAGCATTTAACAGACTAGAAGAAGTTATGACAATGGCAGGAGAGTTACAACAAACAGTGCCATATAATGAAGTTATAAATAATAAATATGCCGAAAAAGCAATAAAATAAAAAATAATTGTCAAGAAGAATTGTCAACAAAGACGAAGCTTTTTGACAATTTTTTATATATAAATTTATAAAAATTATCAAAAAATATGATATCTGTAGCAATTACTCTAGCAAAACTGTAAAATAAAAATTTACATATTAATTCTAAAAAATGTATTGACAATTGGAACTCATAATGTTATATTTACTAACAAAAAGGAAGTGATAATATGGAAATCGATTACAAAGTAATTGGACAAAGGATAAAAGAAGCAAGAAGAAAAAAAGGTTGGTCACAAGAAAAGCTATCAGAAGAAATTGACGTAGCAGTACCTTACATCAGTAGAATAGAAAGAGGAGATCAAATCAATTTAAAAAGGTTAGCACAGATTAGTACAGTCTTAAACGTAAGACTAGAATACTTAATAACAGGAGTTATTATAAAAGAAAAAAATTATTTAGACAGAGAATTATACGAAACTTTAATTCAATGTACTCCTCAAAAACAAAGATTAATTTATAATATCGCTAAAATAGTATCAAATGCAAAATTTGTATAAACTTTAAGGAATTTCTTTACAAAAAGTCGAAAATAGTATAAACTTGACTAAGGTGATAAGAAATGTATTTAAAGAGATTAGAACTACAAGGCTTTAAGTCATTTGCAGATAAAACAGTATTAGAATTTAAGCCAGGAATAACAGGAGTAATAGGACCAAACGGTTCTGGTAAAAGTAATATATCAGATAGTATAAGGTGGATTCTTCGGAGAGCAAAGTATGAAATCTTTAAGAGGATCCAAATCTTTAGATGTCATATTTGCAGGAACACAAAATAGAAAATCTTTAGGATTTGCAGAAGGTTCTCTTATATTTGACAATTCAGATGGAGCCTTGCCAATTGAATACACAGAAGTAACAATTACAAGAAAACTATATAGAAGTGGTGAAACTGGATATTTCATAAATAAAGTACCATGCCGTCTAAAAGATGTATTAGAATTATTTATGGACACAGGAATTGGAAAAGATGGATATTCTATTATAGGGCAAGGAAAAATAGATGAAATATTAAGCAACAAATCAGAAGACAGAAGACACATATTTGAAGAAGCAGCTGGAATTGTAAAATATAGAGCAAGAAAAGAAGAAAGCGAAAAAAAATTAGAACAAACAAAATTAAATTTATTACGTATTAATGATATCCTATCAGAAATTGAAACAAACATTGAACCATTAAAAGCACAATCAGAAAAGGCAAAAAAATACTTAAACCTAAGGGAAGAATTAAAAGATATTGAAATAGGTCTATTTTTACACAACATAGAAAAATATAAGCAACTACTTGATGAAATTGTAAAAAACGAAGAATTATTTAATAATGAGTGCAAAGAAGAAGAAGAAAAACTAAACCAAGTAAAACAGCTAAAAGAAGAATTAAAAGCACAAATTGATGAAATAACAAAACAAATAGAAGATATGTCAAACTTAGGTTTTGAAAGCAAAAAAGAAATAGAAATGTTAAACTCAGACATAAATGTAGCAACCACAAGAATAGCAAATAACAAAGAAAATAAAGAAAGATTTGAAAAAGAAATAGATGAAGCAAAACAAAGAACACAAGAACTAGAAGAAGAAATGAAGCAAAGAGAAGAAAAGAAAACAAACCTAAAACAAAACAAAGAAAAATTTGAAAAAGAATTAAAATCAAAGGAAAGTGAATTAGAACAACTTACACAAAAATTATCTAGTAAAGAATTAGAAATAGAAAGCCATAAATCACAAGTTGAAAAAAATACAGATAAAAAATATGAATTGCAAGGAGAAATACATACACAAGAAATTAACTATGAAAATTATGAAAAAAGACAATCACAGATAAAAACCGAAATTACAAATGATATATCAGAATTAGATTCTACGAGACTACAAAAAGATGAAATATCCAAAGGATTTTATGAAATAGACAGTCGTAGAAACAAGATACTAAAATCAATAGAAGAAGTAAATCAAAAAAAAGAAGAAGCAGACAGAAAAATAAATGATTATCAAACAAAAATAAACAACAGTCAAAGCGAAATGAGAATAAAAGATTCAAAATTGAAATTCTTAACAGAAACAGAGAGAGAAAAAGAAGGATACATAAAAAGCGTAAAATCTCTTTTAAAAGATTGTGAAAACATAAAGGAACTAGGAAAAGGAATGCATGGGGTACTTGCAGGAATAATTGAAGTACCAGAAGAATATCAAACAGCAATAGAAATGTGCCTAGGTGCAAGTTTGCAAAACATTGTTACAGAAACAGAAGAAGATGCAAAAAAATTAGTAGAGCATTTAAGAAAAAATAATTTAGGACGAGCATCTTTTTTACCAATCAGTTCTGTAAAAGGAAAAAAATTAGAAAAATTTAAATCAAACGAAAAAGGAATTATAGGAATCGCATCAGATTTAATTAAATTCCATAAAAAATATGAACAAATTGTAATTAGTTTACTTGGAAGAACAGTTATAGTGAACAATATGGATACAGCAATAAAAGTAGCAAAACAAAATTCATATTCATTCCGTATTATAACATTAGAAGGAGATATAATAAATCCATCTGGTGGAATTACGGGAGGATCTGTTGCTAAAAAAACAGTAAATATCTTAGGAAGAGGAAGAGAAATTGAAAAGCTAGAAAAAGATATAAAAAGCCTTAAAGAAAAAATAAAAAAACTTGAAAAAGAAAAAAAGGAATATGAAGACTCTATATATGATACATTAGAAAGTGCAACAAGCCTAGAAAAAGAATTACAGGAAATAGATATTACATATGCAACAGAAAAACAAAAAATAATAGCAATAGATGAAAATATCGAAAAAATACAAACTCATATAAATAAATTAAAAAAAGAGCAAGAAACATTAGAACAACAAAAACAACAAGCAACAATTTACAAGGAAGACTATGAAGAGCAAATCAAAAATTTAAACGAAGAAACAGAAAAACTATCTAAAATTATTTTTGAATTTGCAAAAGACAATAAAGATAATCAAAAATATGTAGATGACTTAAACTTAGATATTACAAACCTAAGAATTTCAGTTAGTTCTTTTGACGAAAGTGAAACTTCTATAGAGGAAATACAAGAAAGAATAAAACTAGAAATTGAAAATACAAGTAAGAGCATAGAAAGTAAAACAAACCAAATTGAAAAAATTACACACGATAATTTTGAACTAGAACAATTAATTGAAGAAACAAAAGAAAAGATTGAAAAAATAAAAGAAGATGTAAAAAATAGTGGTAGCAAAATTGAAGAACTAAAACAATCTAGAATAGATAAAAGCGAAGCACTATCAAAGCAAGAAGAAGAAATATCAAATAAATTTAACATTATTGAAGATTTAAAAGCACAAATTGTTAAAATAGATGTAAAAAAGACAAAAACAGAAGAAGACATTAATTCAATAATCAACAAAATGTGGGAAGAATATGAATTAACACCAAACACTGTAGGAGAATACAAAAAACCAGAAAATGTTGCTCTAACGCAAAAAAAAGTTAACCGTTTAAGAACAGAAATAAAAGAATTAGGAAGTGTAAATGTAGACTCAATAGAAGAATACAAAAATATGAAAGAAAGATATGACTTTATGTGTGAGCAACGAGTAGACTTAGAAGACACAATGAGCAAGTTAAGAAATATTATTACAGATATGACATCAACTATGAAAGAGCAGTTTAAAACACAGTTTGCTAAAATAAATAAAAACTTCGAAGAAGTATTTGTTGAATTATTTGGAGGAGGAAGTGCTAAACTTTCATTAGAAGATGAAGACCATATCTTAGAATGTGGAATTAATATAACAGCACAACCACCAGGAAAAAAATTACAAAATATGATGTTATTATCAGGTGGAGAAAAGGCACTTACTGCAATTGCATTATTGTTTGCTATATTAAAAATGAATCCATCACCATTTTGTGTTTTAGATGAAATTGAAGCAGCTTTAGATGATGTAAATGTATATCGTTTTGCAGAATATTTAAAGAAATTTTCAAGTAATACACAATTTTTAGTAATTACACATAGAAAAGGTACAATGGAAGTAGCAGACACAGTATATGGAGTTACTATGGAAGAAAATGGTATTTCAAAACTACTATCTATGAAACTTGCAAGAAATTAAAAAATAATCAAGGATTTTACTTTAACAATCCTTGATTATTTTTTATAAAATTTATAATTTCTTCATCTGGAACGTTTAGAATTTTTACAATTCTTTTGAAGGTAGAAATTCTTGTGTTTTCTTCATTATGCTCAATTCTTTGTAATTGACGCCAACTTATACCAATTTCTTCAGCAAGTTCTTCTTGTGACAATCCTTTTGCTAATCGATATTGTTTAATCATATCTAACCTCCAATTTATTTTTATCTATTATATTACACTATAGGTTTAAAAAAAACGACATTTTTGTCGTTTTTTTGTATTAATTATATTGAATTTAATTTTTTTAAGTATAAAATAGAACTAAATATGACAAAAATGTCATACATAAATTACAACAAAATTGTAAATACTAAAACAAAAGAAGGGAGAATTTTCATATGAAAAAACAAACAAATAAAGGAATAACACTAATAGCACTTGTAATAACAATTATTGTACTTTTAATCTTAGCAGCAGTGTCAATTTCAACATTAACAGGAGAAAATGGGATACTAGCAAAAGCAAATGAAGCAAAAGAATCAACAAAAACAGCAACATAAGATGAATAACGAGAAATTTTAAAAAAGGAAAAGCATATGAAAATAGCGTAACAAGTACATTAATATATGGAGTACAATGGGATGCGGCAATGCAATTTTTTGACAATAATTATTTAACAAACATATGTGATTCATCTAATTCATATGTGGCAAATAGTACAGGCAAAGGAAACTTCTCAGGACAAAAAATAAATATATGACGTGTGCTTAGAGGTGGTAATTTTAATAATATAGACGGAACTATGGCTGCATCTTCGCGTGTTTGTTATGATCCTTATACACACGGGTTTCTTGTATTTCGTTTAGCTTTATATGTAGAACAGTAATACTAATTAATAGAAAGAATAAAGAAATTGTCAAAAAGATGCGATTCCATATAATTGTATAACAGTTGGTCAAGCCCAAGAATTAGTGAGCGAAATGTCATCAAATAAAAAAGGACAAGTAGTTTAATGTTTGATATTCAATGGAGTTTAACGATTCGGACTGATGCAATTGTGTGGTTTCCTGTAATAACACACTCTGGTGGATTTGCGTGGACTTCTAATCATGGACTCCTTACAGGTAGCCAAGGTAACTTGGATCCTTCTCATGATGTTACATTTCGACCAGCTTTGTATTAAGAATTATAACTTTAGTTATTTATGGAAGATAAATATTATAAACTGATGGGCAAAAATTTATATTACTAGTACTTTGCAGAAGTTAAAGTTTAGGGAATGGTTTATTTTTAGAAATTAAAGAGCATTAGAAATTTTGTACAGTTAAATAAAAAAATCCAAATAAAAAACAAAAACTCTAGACAAAAACCAAAAAAAGATATATGATATTAAAAAGGATTAACAAAGGAGGAATAAAAATGGAACAGGAAAAACAATCAGCTAGTAAAAAACTATCTCCAGTATCTACAGTATTACTAACAATTACAGGAACACTACTTGCCATAGTAGTATATAGAATCATATATTTTTGCATCACAGGTTCATAATAATAAACATACAAAAACAGAGAACTTCATCTTGAAGTTCTTTATTTAATTTCACATAAAAAAAGCAAATACCACTTGCCAAAACAAAAAAAATATGGTAAAATACCTATGTTCAAAAGCAATTTTGAACTCTCTACCTACTTAAAAAGGTAGGTTATAAATCCATAGGGAGGTGAAAATAATGAACAAATACGAAAGTATTATCATTGTTAATCCAAATGTTGAGGAAGAAGGATTAAAAGCCTTAGAAGAAAAATTCACAGGATTAATCAATGAAAACGGAAAAGTAGAAACAGTAGAAAATATGGGTAAAAAGAAACTAGCATATGACATCAACAAATTCAACGAAGGAACATATCTACTATTCAACTTTGAAGCAAAGCCAGATTCTATAAAAGAACTTGAAAGAGTTTATAGAATCACAGACGATATAATCAAATTTATCGTAGTAAAAAAATAAAAAACAAATAAAGAAGGGGCCTTTATTAAAAGTAAAGAAAGGTGATAAAAAATGAACAAAGTAATATTAATGGGAAGATTAACAAGAGATCCTGAAACAAGATATACTCAAACAAACAATACCCTAGTAGCTTCTTTTAGTTTAGCAGTAAATAGAAGATTTGTTAGACAAGGAGAAGAAAGACAAGCAGACTTCATCAATATAGTAGCTTGGAGTAAGCTAGGAGAATTTTGTAGTAAATACTTTAAGAAAGGTCAACAAGTAGGTATTATTGGAAGAATACAAACAAGAACTTGGGATGATGACCAAGGAACAAAGCACTATGTAACAGAAGTAGTTGCAGAAGAAGCATATTTTGCAGACAGTAAAAGAGATGGAGAAACAAGCTCAAGTGATTTTGAAAACACATTTGGAACTACTGCACCTGGAAATATGGGATCAGACTTTGAAGTATCTTCTAATGATGACTTACCATTTTAGTTTATAAAAGAGGGGGAAAGATAAAATGGCAGACAAAAAACAAAATAAAAGAAACAACAATAATAATTATGATGAAGATTACAATCCTAGATTTAGAAAACAAAGAAAAAAAGTATGCGCATTATGCAGTGACAAAAACTTTGTTTTAGACTATAAAAATCCAGAACAATTAAAGAAATTTGTTAACGATAAAGGAAAGATCTTACCAAGAAGAACAACTGGTGCTTGTGCTAAGCATCAAAGAGATATTACTACAGCAGTAAAAAGAGCAAGACATATTGCAATCTTACCATATTCACAAAATTAATTTTAAATATAGTAAAACCGCCAAATAACATACGGCGGTTTTAATTTGCTATTGAATTTTTACTATAAAAATTATTTACAATAAAAGCTTGATATGTTATAATCAAATAAGATAAAAATAAACAAAAGAGGTGTAAATATTGAATCAAATATTAAGTGTTGATAATAGTTCAAAGATAAAGGCAAAGAAACAAAAAACAATGAATAACTATCCAAAAAATAATGGACCAATAGAAATTAGTAGTATTGTAAAATTTTTTTCAATTGCTATTTTAATATTTGGAGTATTTATGGTTGGTACAGGTTCTTATTCTATGTATAGAGAAATGACCTCTAGCCAAAGTAAATCAAAACCAATAATTTATGTAGAATCAATTGAAGAAACAAAAATATTATTAAGAATAACACACGACAGTCCATTATCTAAAGTAACATATCAGTGGAATGAAGAAGAAGTAAATGAAATACCATCAAACGGTAAAAATAGTATAGAACAACAAATAGAATTACCAGAAGGAACAAATGCACTAACTGTTTATGCAGTAGACAAAAACGGACAAGAAATAGAATATAGAAAAGTTTATACAATAGATAAAACAATTGATATAAGTGTTGAACCAGATGGAAATCAATTAAAAATATTAGTAGATGGAAAAAATGAACTTACATATATGACATATAGATGGGATGAAGAAGAAGAAACAAGAATAGATATAAATGATACACAAACAGAGCAAACTATAGAAATTCCATTAGGATTACACACATTAACAGTAATAGCAGTAGATGAAAATAACAAAACAGAAACATTTGAAAAAGAAGTAAACGGAGTAAAAAAACCAAAAGTAGAAGTAACAGTAGATGAAGGTGGAAACTTTATATTAAAAGCATCAGATGAAAAAGGAATTAAAAAAGTAGAATTCATAGTAGACGAACAAAACCAATACCTAATCGACTTAGAAAGAATTTTACCAGTAGAAGAAAGAAAAGAATTCAATTATCGTTTTCCAGTACACGAGGGAGAAAACAAATTAGAATTGATTGTATATAATGAAGATGATGTAACAGAAACATCTAAAGTATCAATTACAATATAAGGGGAAAAGATGGAAATTAATTTATTTAATTTAGCAACATATTTTATTCTATATTCATTCTTAGGATGGATAATGGAATCAATATTCAGATCAATTTGTGAAAAGAGATTAATAAATACGGGCTTTTTACGAGGCCCGTTTTGCCCTATATATGGTATAGGATCAATCATTATGTTTGTATTCTTGCAAAATATTGCAAATTACCCTGTACTATTATTTTTCATATCTATGATAATTCTAACAGCATGGGAATATATAGTAGGAATTTTATTAGAAAAATTATTTGACACAAAATATTGGGACTACTCAGATCATAAATTTAATTTTCAAGGGCGTATCTGCTTAACAAATTCAATATATTGGGGAATACTTGGAGTTTTATTTATAAAATATATTCATCCATTTGTACAATCTATAGTATCACGGAATAAATACAGAATTATTAAATTACGTAATAGCAGTATTATTTATGATATTCTTAGTAGATATGGTTACATCTATTATTAATGTAAAGAACATAAAATCAACATTAAAAAGAATTGAAGGTATAAATCAAGAAATAAAAGAAAAACTAAAAGAAATGAGACAACTAAGAAGAGAAAAACAACCAAAACATACAACGGAAAATATACAACAAATGATAGATGCTTTAAAAAAGAAAAGAAACAAAAGCATTTTGCATTTATATAAAAATGTATATCGTTTAAAAAAGGCCTTTCCAGCAATTAACACAAAAGAAATTACAGAAATATTAAATCAAAAAATAGAATTAAGAAAAAAAAGAATAAAAAACAAAGAAAAGGACTTGAAATAATCAAGTCTTTTTGTATATAATGAAGAAAAGTAAGCGGAGGAATAAAAATGGTACAAGATATTTATATAATAGATGATGATGATGCATCAATTGTTATCTTTAGAGAATTATTTAAAGATGATCCAGAATACAAATTTACAAGTGTAAAAACACAAGATATTGATGTTGCATTAAAAAGCATACCATCATTAATTGTAATTAATGAAGATGCAATCGATAGAGATGTGGTTGATTTATGTAGGAAAATAAGAAAGGATGAAGATAACACAATTACACCAGTTATTGTAGTATCTTCAAAAGGAGAAAGAGAACACAGACTAAAAATATTACAAGAATCAATAGAATATTTTATAAAAAAACCAGTTGATGAACAATACTTATACCATACTGTAAAAAATTTAAGCAGATTACTTTCAACAAACAGAAGAATGAGTGCATTAACAGGACTTCCAGGAAATGTACAGATACATGCAGAACTTAAAAAAAGAATTTTAAGAAAAGAAGAATTTTGTGTACTTTACTTAGATTTAGACAATTTCAAAGCATATAATGATGTATATGGATTTCTCAAAGGAGATGAAATCATAGAATTCACAGCAGAAACAATTATAAAATGTATACACGAAAGTAAAATGGAAAATACATTTATACGGTCATATTGGAGGAGATGACTTTGTAGCATTAATACCAGGAAACAGCTGTGAAAAAGTTTGTCAAAATATTATAGCAAATTTTGATGCAAATGTAGGAAGATATTTTACAGATAAGGATCTTGAAAATGGTTATATAGAAGTAGCAAACAGAAAGGGAATAATAGAAAAATTTCCATTAACATCTTTATCAATAGGAGTAGTTGTTGTAGATGTGGACAGATTTAGCAATATTTTGGAAATTGGAGAAGTTGGAGCACAAGTAAAACATGCTGCAAAATCAGTAATGGGAAGTAGTTATGCAGTTGATAGAAGAAAGTAAAAGTTGTTATAAATTTGTAATAAAAATGTAATAATAAAAAAATTCCTTGATATATCAAGGAATTTTTTGTAATATTGATAAAATGTTGCAAATGCAACAGTCTTGAATATTTTTTATGGTAAAATACAAATAATCAAAACAAAAAAACAAGGGGGAAAAATCAATGAAAATTATAAAAAGGGATGGAACAATTACAGACTATAATCCAGAAAAAATAAGAATAGCAATTCAAAAAGCAAACAATGAAGTATCACAAAAAGAAAAGGTTTCTAAAGAGAAAATAGAGGAAATCATAAAATATATTGAAGAATTAAATAAATCAAGAATATTAGTAGAAGATATTCAAGATATAATAGAACAAAAATTAATGGAATTTGATAAATACCAATTAGCAAAAAAATATATTACATATCGTTATACAAGAGAATTAGTTAGAAAATCAAATACAACAGACCAATCTATTAAAGAATTAATAGAAGGTGAAAACGAATATTGGAATAATGAAAACTCAAACAAAAATGCAAAAGTAGTAACAACTCAAAGAGACTATCTAGCAGGAATTACAAGTACAGACATTACAAGAAGATTTTTACTATCAAAAGACATAGTAGAAGCACACGACAGTGGAATTATACACTTCCATGATGCAGACTATTTTGCACAAAATGCTTTGCACAATTGTGAACTAATAAACTTAGAAGATATGTTACAAAATGGAACAGTTATTAATGGTGTTATGATTGAAAAACCACACAGATTTATTACTGCAGCTACAATTGCAACACAAATAATATTAGCAGTAACATCATCAAGCTATGGTGGTGCAACTGTAACATTAAGCCATTTAGCACCATTTGTAAGAGACAGTTACAAAAAATATTATGACAAATATAAAGAAAGAGGACTAGATGAGAAAAAATGTGTTGAATTTGCAAAACAAGACACTAAAAAAGAAGTTGCAGATGGTGTTCAAACCTTCAACTACCAAGTAAACTCTATGACTAATACAAACGGACAGGCACCTTTCTTATCAGTTTGTATGTACTTAGGAGAAACAGAAGAATATAAAGAAGAATTAGCAATGATTATTGAAGAATTTTTACACCAAAGAATATTCGGTTTCAAAAACGAAAAAGGAGTATGTATTACACCAGCATTTCCAAAATTACTTTACGTATTAGAAGAAGATAATATTCACGAAAACAGTAAATACTGGTATTTAACACAACTAGCAGCAAAATGTACAGCAAAAAGATTAGTTCCAGATTACATTTCAGAAAAGAAAATGTTAGAATATAAAATTGATAAAAATGGAAATGGAAATTGTTATCCATGTATGGGATGCCGTTCTTTCTTAACACCATATGTTGACCCTAAAACAAACAAACCAAAATATTATGGAAGATTTAACCAAGGAGTAGTAACCATTAACTTAGTAGATGTTGCTCTATCTTCTGGAAAAGATATGGAAAGTTTTTGGGATATATTTGAAAAAAGATTAGAGCTATGCCATAAAGCATTACAAGCAAGACACGAAAGACTAAGTAAAGCAGTAAGTGATGTAGCACCAATATTATGGCAATATGGAGCTTTAGCAAGACTAAAAAAAGGAGAAAGCATTCACGAATTATTACACAATGGATATTCAACAATTTCACTAGGATATGCAGGACTTTATGAATGTGTAAAATATATGACAGGACATAGCCATACAGATAACGGCGAAGGAAAAGAATTTGGATTAAAAGTAATGCAAAAATTAAATGACAAATGTAAAGAATGGAAAGAAAAAGAAAACATTGATTATAGCGTATATGGAACACCAATTGAATCTACAACTTACAAATTTGCAAAATGCTTAAAAGAAAGATTTGGAGTAATAGAGGGAATAACAGATAGAGATTATATAACAAACTCTTACCATGTACCAGTATTTGAAGAAATTGATGCATTCTCTAAACTAAAACTAGAAAGTGAATTCCAAAAACTAAGTCCAGGTGGAGCAATCTCTTATGTAGAAACACCAAACTTACAAAACAATTTAGATGCAGTAATAGAAGTAATTAAATTTATATATGACAATATTATGTATGCTGAATTAAATACAAAATCAGACTACTGCCAAAAATGCGGATATGATGGAGAAATCTTAATTGATGATGACTTAGAATGGTATTGTCCAAACTGTGGAAACAGAGATCACTCTACATTAAATGTAGCAAGAAGAACATGTGGATATATTGGAAGTAACTTCTGGAACAAAGGAAGAACACAAGAAATAAAAGAAAGAGTATTACATATAGACAATAAAGATGCTTAAAAAAGCAAGGAGTGAAAACCAAAATGAGGTATAACAAAATTAGAAAAATGGATATATCAGATGGACCTGGAATTAGAGTATCAATATTTATGCAAGGATGCACATTTAATTGTAAAAACTGCTTTAATCAAGAAACACATGATTTTAATGGTGGAAAAGAATTTACAGATGATACTATAGAAGAAGTATTAAATTTATGTGATAATGATACAATTAAGGGACTATCAATTTTAGGTGGAGAACCATTACATCCTAAAAATATAGAAGGAACAACAAAACTTTCAAAAAAATTTAAAGAAAAATTTCCAAATAAAAATTTATGGATATGGACAGGTTTCTTATTTGATAAAGACTTAAAAGATAAAGAAGTATTAAACTACGTAGATGTATTAGTAGATGGACAATATGAAGATGAATTACATGATCCAAAATTAAAATGGAAAGGTTCTTCTAATCAAAGAGTAATTGAT
>CANRFI010000021.1 GCA_947629855.1 uncultured Clostridia bacterium | reverse complement strand
CCCCAATAATACCAAAATACTTGTTTATTTGATTGAGTTTTATTTTTTATTTCTTTAAATACTTGTTTTATTTGATTAAAAGTCCATTTTATTATTTTGTATGTTAAAAAGCTTTCCCAAAATTTATTTGATTTTATTCTTTTAATTGTTGTTATACCAAAAATTGCGCATATTGCATATCCAATAAAATATAAAATGATACAAAAACATAATTCTATTATATTGCTAAAATAATAATATCTCACATTAAATATCATTTTTATAATAGCTGTTATACTAATAAAGCTTAAAATTCCTATAATTTCATATGGTATTTTATCAATTGGTCCTAATGTTATCTTCTTTCCTTCTTTGTGCCCAATTGCCCAAAATAAATAAATTGCAATTATAAATAATAAAATTACACTAATAATACATAACCAAATTGGTAAATTTTTATTTTCAACAATAAAACTTATAAGATTCCATTTGCTAAGTCCTTCTTCATTTGCCTCATCTTCATCAAAAAAACTATAAATGTTATAATCTTGAAGTTTTGCAGATGTTTTGTACCCATAATTATCATATTGAATAGGTTCAGATAATGTATAAAAAGAATTATTATAGATTTCAGTTTCTGTATTTTTAGAATAATAATAATTATAATTATATTGAATATTTTTTTCATTAATATATTCTAAGTTTGTTTCTATTTTACCATCTTCTAAATAATTCCAATAAATTTTATGGTTATTCATATGTTGGATATCTTGCTCATAATCGTTACTCTTTATATTGGTGTACATTTCTCCTGTTTTTTTATCCATAATGATATAATAAATGTAATTTTTCATATCACTATATGTTGTATTTGCATAATAATATTTATTTCCAGTTTTATCCTCTAATGTTATATAACTGTTATTTTGATTTGCATTTTTACATATGTTTACTTGACTTATAAAATAAGATAGATATTTATTTGCAAAATCTTGTGTTTGATAATATTTAGTTTCATCATTTTTTATTTGTATTCCTTTTAAATATGCCAAATCTACCATACAAAGTAACACAATTGCTACTAATATTGGAATTGCTATATAGCATATAATTTTTAAAAAATCTGAATTTCTTAATTTTTGCATTAATTTGACATCTCCTTTAGTTTAGATATTTTCTACCTTATATCCAATTCCCCATATTACTTTTAAGTATTTGGGATCTTTTGGATTTATTTCTATTTTTTCCCTTATGTGCCTAATATGCACTGCTATTATATTTTCTGCACCAAATCCTTCTTCTTTCCACACATTTTCATATATTTCTGTTATAGAATATACTTTTCCTTTGTTTTGAATTAAGAATTTTAATATATTAAATTCAGTTGCAGTAAGTTTTACTTCTTTTCCATCTACTGTTACTTGTTTTGTTTCATCATTTACTTCTAGCTCTCCTGTTTTATAAATTTTATTGTTATTTTTATCTTCTAAAGAGCCAAAATTTAAGTATCTTCTTAAACAAGAATTTACTCTTGCAATTAATTCTAATGGATTAAAAGGCTTTGTAATGTAATCATCTGCTCCAGAGTTTAGACCTCCTATTTTGTCATAATCTTCTGATTTTGCAGATAATAAAATTACTGGTATGTTTTTATCTTTTCTAATTTCTGATAATGTTTCTAGTCCATCTTTTTCTGGCATCATAATATCTAATATAACTAAATGAATTTCATTTTCTTTTATTATTTTTATTGCTTCTTTTCCATTATAAGCTTTAAATATTTTATACCCTTCTTTTTTTAAATAAATTTCAATTGCACCTACAATTTCTTTATCATCATCTACTACTAATATATTATACATTACAATTTTTCCATTCCTTTCTATTATATAGTTGTAGTATATCATAGAAATTATGAATAAAAAAGAGAGAAAATATTAATTTTCTCTTAACTTCATATTAAAAAAAAACAGCTTTTATGCTGTTTCTTTTTGATTTTCATTATTTTCTGGTATCTGCCTTTTCTTTTTAATAATTGGCTTTCTAACTTTTTTCTCTTCATTTATAACTACTTCTGGTCCTGAATTGTATAAAACTGTATTTTTTGTAATAGTACATTTTTCTATATGAGGATTTGAAGGTATTTCATACATAATATCTCTCATAATTTCTTCTATAATTGAGCGAAGTCCTCTTGCTCCAGTTTTTCTTTCAATTGCTTTATCAACAATTGCTTCTAATGCTTCCTGCTCAAATACTAATTCTACTCCATCAATTTGGAATAGCTTTTGATATTGTTTTACCAATGCATTTTTGGGTTCTACTAATATTTGAATTAATGCTTCTTTATCTAATTCTTTTAGTGTTGCAATGATTGGTAGTCTTCCAATAAACTCTGGTATTAGTCCGAACTTTAGCAAATCTTGTGGTAATAGTTCTTGGAATATTTCATAAGTCTTTAAATCTTTTTTACTTTTTATGTTGCTTCCAAAACCAATTGCTTTTTCGCCAGTTCTATCTTTTATGATGTTTTCTAATCCTTCAAAAGCTCCTCCACAAATTATTAGTATATTTTCTGTATTAATTTGAATTAACTCTTGATTTGGATGCTTTCTTCCTCCTTGTGGTGGTACAGACGCAATCGTTCCTTCGATAATTTTTAGTAATGCTTGTTGCACGCCTTCTCCGGCTTACATCTCTTGTTATTGATGGATTTTCTGATTTTCTTGTTATTTTATCAATTTCATCAATATAAATTATACCTTTTTCTGCCTTTTGAACATCTCCATCTGCTGCTTGAATTAATTTTAATAAAATATTTTCTACATCTTCTCCTACATACCCTGCTTCTGTCAATGTTGTAGCATCTGCTATGGCAAATGGAACATTTAATATTTTTGCTAAGGTTTTAGCAAGTAGAGTTTTTCCTGAGCCAGTTGGTCCTAAAAGTAGAATGTTACTTTTTTGAATTTCTACATCATCAGCATCATTATTTTCTTCGTTAGCAATTCTTTTATAATGATTATATACTGCTACTGATAAAGTCTTTTTTGCTTCATCTTGACCAATAACATAATCATCTAATACTTTTTTTATTTCTTTTGGATTTGGAATTTCGTTTAATTCGTTTAATGTGTATCCTGCTTTTTCATCATCATATAATTCTGATTCAATGATACTTGTGCAAAGTTCTACACACTCATCACAAATATAAACGCCTGGTCCTGCTACTATTTTTTTTACATTTTCTTGTGCTTTCCCACAAAAAGAACATCTTACACTTTTAGGTGTATCGTTTTTAGGCATTATAAAACCTCATTCCTTTCTTCTTATCCTATTTTCTTTTGTCCATAATTCCATCTATTAGTCCATAATTTAAAGCTTCTTGTGCTGTCATATAATTGTCTCTTTCTGTATCTTTTTGGATTGTTTCAATTGTTTGACCTGTTCTTTCGCTTAAGAATTTGTTTAACTTTTCTCTTGTTTTTATTAAATGGTCTGCATGGATTTTTACTTCTGTTGCTTGACCAGAAATTCCTCCACCACCAATTAATGGTTGATGAATTAAGATTTCTGCATTTGGAGTTGCAAATCTTTTTCCTTTTTCTCCTGCTGCAAGTAGTGCTGCACCCATACTAGCTGCCATTCCTACACATATAGTTGATACTGGACATTTAATATAATTCATTGTATCAATAATTCCCATTCCATCTGTTATAGATCCTCCTGGTGAATTAATATACAAATAAATATCTTTATCTGGATCTTCTGACTCTAAAAATAACAATTGTGCAATTATTAAACTAGATGTTGTTGGATTAACATCTTCTCCTAAAAAAATTATTCTGTCTTTTAATAATCTTGAAAAAATATCGTAAGATCTTTCTCCTTTATTGGTTTGCTCAATTACATATGGCACTAAACTATTTTTTTCTAACATACCATTTTCCTCCTTAAAGTTTAATCTATGTTTATTTTATTTTTGCATTTTTTACCAAGAAATCAATTGCTTTTTCTGATTGTAATCCTTCTTTTATGTATTTTCTAACATTCTCATTTTTTAAGAATTCTTCATCATTGTCTTTTCCATAATTCTTAGCCATTTCTTTTAGTTTTTCATCAATTTCTTTTTCTTCTACTTCTATTTTTTCGGCTTTAATTACTGCTTCTAATGCTAATCTTGATTTTATTGCTTCAATTGCTTGTGGTTCATATTCTTTTTGAATATCTTCCTTTTTCTTTCCCATCATTTGAAGATATTGATCTAATTTTAAACCTTGATAAGATAGTCTTTGCTCAACATCTTTTAACATATTGTCTATTTCTTGTTCTATCATTCCAGATGGAATTTCTACCTTCATATCATCACATACTGCTTTAATAACTGCTTCTTGTGTTTCATATTTTTCTCTTTGTTCATTTTCTTTTTGTTTCTTTTCTTTGATGCTTGCTTTTAATTCTTTTAATGTGTCAAATTCGCTTACATCTTTTGCAAATTCATCATCTAATTTTGGTAGTTCTTTCTTTTTTATTTCATGAACTTTTACTTTAAATGTTGCATCTTTACCTGCTAATTCTTTTGAAAAATATTCATCTGGGAATTTTACATTAATGTCTTTTTCTTCATCAATTTTCATTCCAATTACTTGGTCTTCAAATCCCGGAATAAATGTATTGCTTCCTATTTCTAATTCATGTTTTTCTGCTTTTCCACCTTCAAAAGCTTTTCCATCTACAAATCCTTCAAAATCGATTGTTGCAATATCACCTTTTTCTACTGGTCTGTCATCAATAGAAATTAACCTACTATTATGTTCTTGCATATGTCTTAATTCATGCTCAATGTCATGGTCTGTAACATTATACTCAATTTTTTTGATTTCTATACCCTTATATTTTCCAAGTTTTGCTTCTGGTTTTGTTTGCATTACTGTAGTAAATATTACATCTTTTCCTTTTTCAATTTGTACTATTTCTAAGTCTTGTGGTCTGCTTACTACTTCTAATTTTTTTTCTTTTACTGCTTCTTCTAATGCTTCTCCTGCTACTTCGTTAAATGCATCTTCATAGAAAATTTCTTTTCCATAATATTTTTCTACTATTTGCATTGGTGCTTTTCCTTTTCTAAAACCAGGTATATTAAAATATTTTGCACTTTTAAAATATACTTTTTTGATGGCTTCATCAAATTTTTCAGCATCAATTGTTATTTCTAATTTTACCTCATTTGCATTTTTTGTTTTTTCAACTTTACAATTCATTATCTTTCATCCTTTCCTAAAATAACATAGCCCATTTATTATACCACAATTTTCCTATTTTGCAAGGAATTTTTAATATTTTTCGAAAAATACTTGTTTTTTTTTCTATTTTATGATAAACTAAGTATTAGTCAATTTATTTATGAATATTTAGGAGGTGCAATTAAGAATGGCAGTATGCGAAATTTGTCAAAAATCAGTTAGTCGCGGAAATAAACTTAGCATTACTCGTTCTCATATTAGTAAAAGAACTACTCGTACTTGGAAACCTAATTTAAGAAGAGTAAAAGCTAATGTTAATGGTGATATTAAAAGAATATATGTATGTGCAAAATGTTTAAAAGATGGTAAAGTAAAAAGAGCTTAATTTTTTTGAAAAAGCTCTTTTTTTTTTGATTTTTTAGTCTTTAATTCCAAAAATTAATTTTACAAATCCCCTTAAGAATTTTGGCACTTTTTTTACAACAATTGTCATATGTATTTCCCTCCTTCTTAACTTTAACTTGTATTTTTAGCAAGCAAGCCATGCAAATCCCATACAAATAATTGACACCCCAATTATAAATAGCCAACCTGTTAACGGAAGTAATAATACTAATAAAATTCCTAAGCCTAATCCTATTAAACAAATAGCAAGTGTTTTTCTAAATAGTCTAAACATACTTTATTACCTCCTTCTTTTTTTATATTATATTATTTGTTTTCTTTATTGGTTCCTTTTTATGTAGAATGAAAATAGATAATTGTTTATTTTCATTGACTAATTTTATTTAATCTTATACAATATTTTTGGAGATGGTTAAATTGAAAAAGCAAGATTATATAACATTTATTGAATTACTAAAAAAATATTATCCAGATGCAACGTGTAGTTTAGATTTTGAAAATCCTTTTCAGTTAGTAGTTGCAGTTATGCTTTCTGCACAATGTACAGATGAGAGAGTAAATAAAACAACCCCTACATTGTTTGCTCGTTGTAAAACTATACAAGATTTCGCAGATATTGATATTTACGAATTAGAAAATTTAATACATCCTTGTGGTTTCTATAAAAATAAAGCAAAAAATATTAAATTATGTGCAAAACAAATTTTAGAAAATTTTGGTGGAGAAGTTCCTCATACAATGGAAGAATTAACTAGCTTAGCTGGTGTTGGTAGAAAAAGTGCAAATGTTATTTTACTAGAAGTTTTTGGTATAGCAGAAGGAGTTGCAGTTGATACACATGCAAAAAGAATTGCAAACTTAGTTGGTCTATCAAAAGAAAAGGAACCAGAAAAAATTGAACAAGATTTAATAAAAATTTTTCCAAAGGAATATTTAAAAGATATTAACCATATATTTGTATGGCACGGAAGAAATACTTGTATTGCTAGAAAACCAAAATGTGATTTATGTGTTGTAAATAAATTTTGCAATTATTATAATTCAAAAAATAAAAATAATTAATTGACAAAATTAAAATAAAGTTATATATTTTTTACAGAATATAAAAAATTAGGAGGGATTTTTTAATGTTAAAACACAAATTTAAATTCATTGCTATTTTAGCAATAATAGTTTTATTATTTACTGTTCCTATTGTAAGAGCTGATAATGAAACAGAAGAAAATACTAATACCAATTCTGAGGTTACAGATATTACAACAGATGAGCGGAAATGCAACTCAAGATCAAACAACTGCTAATACTGAAGATAGTTATAAAAGACAAGATGTTTACTTAACTGGTGATGATGTTGTAATTGATTATATTATTGATGGAAACTTATTTGTTGTTGCAAATACTGTTACAATAAATTCACAAATTGGTGGAGATGTTTTTGTTTGTGCAAATGAAATAACAGTTGGTGAACAAGGTTATATATATAGTAACTTATTTGCTGCATGTAATATTATTAATATTAATGGTGTAGTATATGATTTATATGGTATTTCAAAAAATATAAACATCAATGGATATGTATATAGAGATATTAGAACTACTTCTCAAACTATTAATTTAAATGGTATGATTGGAAGAAATGCCTATATTAATTGTTCTGATCTTTACATAGCACAATTAGATGCCTCAGAAGAAAGTGAAGATAATGAAACTACTACTTTATCAAAAAGTATCATTGCAGGAAGTTTAAATTATTCATCTGATAAAGAAGCCTCTATTCCTGAAGGTAGCGTATCTGGAGGAATAAACTATGATAAAGCATCAAATGTTAACAAAGAAACATTATCTGATTACATTATTACTCTTGGTACATTTGTTGTTACTGTTATAGCTATTTGGTTAATAGGTTTATGGCTTACACCTAAATTTATAAAACAAAGTTCTGCTTTATTGACAAAGAAGAAAATCCTACCAGTTCTTGGTCTTCGGAATATTAACACCTATTTTACTTGTTATTTTATCTATATTATTATTAGTTTTAGGAATAACATCTACTTTAGGTATATTAATATTAGTTCTATTCTTTGTTCTAATGGCTATTAGTACTTCAGTTTTTGTAATTGCTATAAATAACATTATTTGCAACAAATTAAAAATCACAAAAAATGTTACAGTATTTGGAATATTAATTTTATCAGCTATTGCTTTATGGTTAATTGGATTGATTCCTTATATTGGTTCAATTGTTTCACTTGTTGCTGTTATATTAGGTTTAGGAATGATTACATACTCTATACTTTTTAAAAATAAAAAAGTAGTTGAAGAAGAAGTAAAAGAAAATTAAAACATTTAAAACAAAAAAGAACGAATTTTAAGAAATTCGTTCTTTTTTGTTTTTTTATTTTTTTAATTCATCTATAATAACTTTAAAATCATTTGCCATAATAATTGCAGTTCCTGAAACTAAAATATTTGCTCCTGCATCCTTTACACTTTGTGCTGTTTTTAAATTAATTCCACCATCTACTTCTACATCTAAATCTAAATTCTTTTCTATTAAATGTTTTTTTAATAGTTTTATTTTTTCTAACATATCTGTTAAAAATACTTGTCCCCCTTGTCCTGGTTCTACTGTCATAATTAAACACATATGAACATATGGTAAAAATTCAAATACATCTTCTATTTTTGTACTAGGTTTTACTGATATTCCGAACTTTACAATGGTTGTCTTTGATATATTGTATCATTTCATATACCTCTTCTTTGCTTTTACAAGCTTCTAAATGAAAAGTTATAATATTAGGTTCTAATGCTAAAAAATCATTAACTGCTTTACCGAACATCTTCTACCATTAAATGAACATCTAATGGTATATTTGAAATTCTTTTGATATATGATGCATTTTTAAGCATCTTTTCATAAGTATCCTTTTCTACGAATTTTCCATCCATTACATCAATATGAAAATAGTCTGTTTTCGCTACTTCTAATTTTAGAAATGTATCTGGTTCTTTTCCTTCTTTTACTGATAAAATTGATGTTGAAATCTCTACCATTTTTTTCTTTCCTCCCTCTTAATTAGTTCTTCTTTTATTTTACAAAATCTTTCATATCTTCCTTTATCTATTTTTCCTTTTTCAACTGCTTGTTTAATTCCGCATTTTTCCTCTTTAACGTGAGTACAACCGACAAATTCGCATTTTGGAATTTCTTTCTTAAATTCTATAAAATAATTACATAAATCTTTGCTATTAATCTCTTCAATAGAAAAAGTTGAAAATCCAGGTGTGTCTGCAATATATGTATTTGTATCAATCTCATATAGTTTAATAGAAGTTGTAGTATTTTTACCTCTTTTATTTCTTTGGCTAATTTCTCCTTCTAGGGCTACATCCTTATTAAAAATATTATTTATCAGAGTTGATTTTCCAACTCCAGAATTTCCAGAAAAAGCATTTATATTATCTCTTAATTTACTTTTTAAAAGTTTTATTCCTTTCTTATTTTTGCAATCTGTTTTTATTACTATATATCCTATATTTTCATAAACTTTCTTGATATTTTCAAATTCTAAATCATTGTCTAAATCTGTTTTATTTAAAACAATTAGAGGTTTAATTCCTAAAAACTCTGCAAAAGTTAATTGTTTATCAAGCATTAGTAAATCTGGCTTCGGATTTTTGCTAGAAACAACAAAAATCATTTGTGTAATGTTTGCAATTTTTGGCCTTTTAATATAAACTTTTCTTTCCAAAATTTCATTAATAACTGCTTTTTTATTTTGTTTATCAATTACATCAAATTTAACAATATCTCCTACAACTGGCGTGATTTCATCTTTTTTGAACTTTCCCCTTGCTGTTGCTTCAAAGACTGTTGCTTGTGCAGGAGTTTTTTTACAATTTTCTTTAATTCTATATAAGTTGGATATGTTTTCTATTATAATTCCTTGCATTATTTTCTCCTTTTATTAAAAGTCTAGTTTTAAAATCGGAAACTAGACTTTTTCTTTTTACTCAAATATACATGTTGTATTTGAACTACTCATATCAACTTCTTTCGTTCCTTTTAAAATATCATCTACATATACTTTTACAGTTGCTTTTCCTCTTGCACTAAAGGTTGCACTAATATCTGTTTTTGTTTTTTCAACACTTTGATTATAAATTGTATCTTCACCTACTACAATTTTAACTACAGCTTTTTCTACTTGTTGTGATGTCGTTGTGTTAGTAGCCTCATTGTTTGTATCTTTAGATTGGTTTTGAGTCGTTGGTGGTGTGTATTTTATAAGTGATTTTAAATTTACTTTTACAGTACCTTGTTTCATTTCCTCTACTTTATTAACTGTAATAGTAATACTAGAATCTTTATCTACTACTTTTCCAGATTCTATGCTTTGTCTTAATACAACACCATTATTTTTAGAAGTATCTTCATCATACGTTACTGTTACTTTTAGTCCTGCTTCTTCTAATGCTTTTTTTGCTTCTGCTTCTAGTTTTCCTATTACCCCTTCAACTGTTACTTGCTCAATTCCTGTACTTATATGTATTTTTACAGTGTCTCCTGCAAATGTTTCTGTATTTGCTGCTGTTTCCTGACTAATTACATAATCTTTTTGAATTGTTTTACTTGCTTCTTCTATTACTTCTGCTTTTAATTTTGCTTCTTCAATTAACTTAATTGCTTCTTGTTTTTCTTTTCCTTCAACATTTGGTACTGTTGTCTTTTCTTGTCCCTTACTAATTACAACTTTTACTGTACTTCCTTCTTTTACTTTATGATATTTTTCCATATAAAATGGATCTTGTGAAATAACTAATCCTTCTGCTACGTCTTTATTGTACTCTTCACTCGTAACTTCAAATTTTAATTTTGCTTCCTCTACTTTTGCTTGTGCTTCTTCCTTTGATAATCCTACAACATTTGGCATATCTACTTCTGGTGGGTTTGTAATGCTTAGTACTCCTAGTGTTCCACCCAAACTAATAGCAAATAATAAAATTAATCCTACTACTACACTTAATGCTTTATGATTTTTAATAAATTGTACAAATTTATTTTCTTCTTTATGTGATTCCTTTCTACTATTTGTTTTATAACTTGGTATATTTTCATATATATCTGTATTTATTTTTTGAGTTCTAGCTGTTTTGTCATATTCTAAATCTTCCACAAAATCTCCATCTGGATCTTTTAATGCTTTTCTTAAATCTACTAACATTTCACTTGCAGATTGATATCTTAGTGTTACATCTTTTTGAAGAGCCTTCATAATAATTTTATTAATTGCAAATGGTATATTAGGATTTACTTCTATTGGTTCTATTGGTTCTTCTTGCATATGTTTTAATGCAACTGATACAGGTGTATCTGCATCAAAAGGAACTCTTCCTGTTAACATTTCATACATAACAACACCAAGAGAATATAAATCAGATTTTGCATCTGTAAATCCGCCTCTTGCATGTTCAGGTGAAAAATAATGAACTGATCCAATTGTTGTACCAAATGCTGTAATAGTTGAATTTGAAACGGCTTTGGCAATTCCAAAATCTGTTACTTTAGCAATTCCATCTTCTGTTATTATAATATTATGTGGTTTTATGTCTCTATGCACAATGTTATTTTTATGTGCTGCTTCTAATGCAGATGCAATTTGAATTGCTACGTTAACAGACCATTTCCATGGTAATGGTCCTTTTTCTTCTATTATAATTTCTTTTAATGTTTTTCCTTGAATTAATTCCATTACAATATAATATAAATTGTCTTCTACACCTACATCATAGATAGATACAATGTTTGGATGTGCCAATCTTGCTGCTGATTGTGCTTCTACTTCAAATCTTTTTATAAATTCTACATCTGTAGTAAACTCATCTCTTAGTATTTTTACTGCTACATTTCTTTTTAATACTTTATCAATTGCTCTATAAACAGTAGACATACCACCATTTCCGATTTTTTCAATCATTTCATATCGGCTTCCCAATAATTTTCCTTCTATATTCATACTTATCCCCCTTAATAATTGTTTTAATGTAGATTGCCTATATATTTTTTATAGTAACAACTGTTATGTTGTCATATCCACCTCTATCATTTGCTAATTTTATTAGTTCCTTTGGTGCTTGCTCAATATCTTTTTTTACTAATTTAAATATTTCTTCTTGTGTTACTAAATTTGTTAATCCATCTGAGTTCATTACTATAATATCATCTTTTAAAAATCCTTTTACCATAACATCAGGTTCTACAAAAGCATTACATCCTAATGCTTTCATTAACATATTTTTTTGTGGATGATGTACCGCTTCTTCTTGAGTTATTTTTCCGTCTTTTACTAATTTTTGAACATAGCTGTGATCTTGCGTTAATTTTCTTATAAATTCTTTTCTAATCCTATAAATTCTACTGTCTCCTATATGTCCAATAAATGCTTTATTATTATAAATCAAACAAATTTCTAAAGTTGTTCCCATTCCTTCTAATTCTTTATCCTCTTTTGATTTTTCAAAAACAAGCATATTAGCATATTCCATACTACTTGCCAATAGTTGAATTATACTATCCTTATCTTTATCAATTTGTTTGAAGTTATTTTCGATATAACTTTTAGCTGTTTGTATGGCTAGTTTACTTGCAATTTCTCCTCCATTGTATCCTCCCATACCATCTGCTAACATATATAGTTGAACTTCGTCAATTGAATCAGATATGTAATAACTGTCTTGGTTTATTTCTCTTACTTTGCCTATATCTGATTTTGCATAAGCTTTTATCATTTTTTCACCTCTTTTTTCTACCTACGTTATATCACAAGTTTATGTTTTTTGCAATTATTTTATTAATTTTATTTTCTTGACGATAACAGAAATTATTTGTATAATCAATATATTAATTATTAGGAGTTATATTTATGGATTATAATTGTTTAAAAAAATTAGAATTTGATAAAATAATAAAAATCTTAAATGGATTTTGTTGTACAAATGTAGGAAAAAAATTAAGTTTAGGTTTAATACCAAGCAATCAAAAAGATACTGTAAAGGAGCTCTTAGAAGAAACTTCTGAGGCTGTTAATTTATCTTATCGCAATGGTTTCCCGGATTTTTATGATATTTTTGATATAATACTTGAATTAAAAAAATTAGAGAGCAATTCAACTTTATCTGCTAAATCTCTTCTAAATTTAGCTACTATTTTAAAACAAGCACAAGAATTAAAAGATTATTTTCAAAAAGATTTTTTAGATGCAGATGAATATCCTATATTATCTAATTTATTTAATAATTTATATTGCAATCAAGCACTATCACAAAAAATATTTTCTTCTATCATAGATGAAAACACAATAGATGATAAAGCATCTAAAAATTTATTAGCTATCAGGAAACAAAAAAGGAATTTAGAGCAAGATATTCGTTCTAAACTAAATGATATACTTCATTCTTCTAATTATTCTAAATACATTCAAGAAAATATTATTACAATTAGAAATGATAGGTTTGTAATTCCAGTTAAAGAAGAATATAGAACTCATATCAAAGGATTTATTCATGATATTTCAAATGCAGGTTCAACTGTATTTATAGAACCTTTATCTGTTTTTGAAATGAATAATGAATTAAATGCCTTAAAATCACAAGAAGAATTAGAAATAGAAAAAATTTTACAAGAGTTAACTAAATTATTATTTCCTTATATTGAAGAATTAAAGCTAGATTTTAACTTGATTGGTAAAATTGATTTTATATTTGCTAAAGCAAAATTTTCAAATTCAATTAAAGGAATTACTCCTGTTATTAATAATAAAAAAGAAATTCATTTAAAAAATGCTAGACATCCATTTATCGATACAAATAAAGTCGTTCCTATTTCTATTGATTTAGGAGATACTTTTTCTATACTTTTAATTACAGGTCCAAATACTGGTGGAAAAACTGTAGCTTTAAAAACTGTGGGGCTTTTAACTTGTATGGCATGTAGCGGTCTTAACATTCCAGCAGATGAAAATTCTAGTATATTTGTATTTGACTCAGTGTTTGCAGATATTGGAGATGACCAAAGTATTCATGACTCTTTGAGTACTTTTTCTTCTCATATGACAAATATTGTTGAAATAACAAATAATGCTACAAAAAATTCATTAGTTTTACTTGATGAATTAGGATCTGGTACTGACCCTTTAGAAGGTTCTAGATTAGCTATTAGTATTTTAGATTTTTTTAAATCTATTGGTTCACTATGTATTGCAACTACTCATTATCAAGAATTAAAACAATATGCTTTGGTTACAAATGGTTTTAAAAATGCTTCTGTTGAATTTGATATCTCTACTTTGTCTCCTACGTATCATTTATTAATTGGAATTCCAGGAAAAAGTAACGCTTTTGAGATTAGTGAGAAATTAGGATTAAGTAAAGATATTATAGAAAAGGCTAAATTTCTTATGACGTCTGATCAAATTGATATTGAAAATTTATTAAAAAATATTTATGATAATAAAACTTTAATCGATAAGGAAAAAATACAAATTTCTCAAGAGCTAGAACAAATAAGTACTATTAAGAATTCTTTAGAAAAAGAAAAACAGAAATTACAACAACAAGAAAAAGATTTAATTTATGATGCTAAACAAAAAGCTAAACAAATTTTATTGGATGCAAAAGAAGATGCAAATAAAATTATAAAACAAATGAATCAAACTTCTAATGCTAAAGAACTTGAAGCTTTAAGAACTAGCTTAAATAGTAAAGTAAATAGTGTCAAGATAAAAGAAAAAAGTCCTGTCAATTCTCATTATAAAATCTTGCCTATTGAAGAAATTGTACCAAATGCTAAAGTTTTTGTGACCACTTTAAATAAAAACGGAATTGTAATTTCTCATATTTCTAAATCTAAAGAAGTTCAAGTTCAAATTGGTAATTTAAAACTTAATGTTTCTATTAATGATTTAGCAAAACCTTTGTTGAATGAAAATATAAATAATAATATTAATAAAAATCAATATTTTTCTAAAATTTCTAAAGCAACAAATGCTAAAACTGAAATAAATGTTATTGGATTAAATGTTGAAGAAGCAATCGCTGTTGTTGATAAGTTTTTAGATGATTGTATTTTAGCCAAACTAGATACTGCTAGAATTATACATGGTAACGGAACCGGTAAATTAAGAAATGAAATTCAACACTTTTTAAAAAATCATCCACACGTGCAATCTTATCGTATAGGAATTTTTGGTGAGGGTGAAATGGGTGTAACTGTTGTAAAATTGAAATAAGCTTTAAAGAGTCTATTATTTATTTTTATGTGGTAGACTCTTTATATTATTTTTGGTTTTTTCTTCTAGTCCGTATATTTGATGTCCTTGTAATTCTATTATTTTTTCGTTCTTTCTAAATCTTTCTTCATGATTTTCAAATTTTTCTATATGCCCCACTAAAGTGTCTAATATTAGTTGTATTTTTTCACCATGTTGATATTCCATTACCGTAACTTTATTGCCTATTTTTGTTAATTCTTCTTGCATTTCGTCTTGTTTTGCTTTTATCTCTTTTATTTCTTTTTTCATCTCTTGTTGCTCTTTTTTCATCTCTTGTTGCTCTTTTTTCATCTCTTGTTGCTCATTTTTTATCTCTTGCTGTTCTTTTTTTATTTCTTGTAAATTTTGCATAATATTCAACGTTATATTTTGGATATTAATTATGGTATCTTCCATTTCTTTTTGACTCATAATGTTTACCTCCTTTCGATTTTAATTTTATACAATCGACTGTGTTATTATTATATAATATCTGTACTAATATGTCAATAAAAACTTATAGTTAAATTTCGACAAAATTTGACAAGGAAATTTAAACGTATTTATCAATAATTACAACTGTTCTTCCGCTTCTCGTTGTTCCTTCTATATTTTTTATAATAAATCTTCCTTTACCTCTAATTGTAATAATGTCATTTATTTTTAACTGTTTTGATACTTTTGTTTCATTTTGTCCGATTAATAAAAACTCTTTCCTGATTGATAATTTGAACTGCTTTGTTTCTAGAAGTTTTTGCTAAATCTGATACAAAATTATCTAATCTTAGTGATGGAACAATAATTTTTATTTGTTCTATTTTTATTTCCCTTTTACTTAGTTTTTGAATTTTTTCTTGTGTTATTATGCTTCTCTCAAATCTTGTAAGTGAAGAAATTGATTCTTTCAATATGCTTGAAAACTCTTCTTTAGTTATAATATCTGCTCCTTCATCATAAACAATAATGTCTCCTACTTTTTCTCTTTTCAGTCCTAATTTTACAATACCACCTAGATAGTTTCTATGAGAATATTTTCCCTTTGCTTCTTCTGGAAGTTTAACTCTAACTATTTTTAATATCTTGCTATAATTTTTTTCTAGCATTGTTTCATTATAATTTTCTGGATAAATGATAGCAATTTTTCTTTCAGCTTCTTCATATCCACCATATAATTTAAAGTTTTCAAATTTTATTTTTCGTAAAAAATTCTCTACTAAAGAAACCTGATATCTATCTAAAAAGTCTGTATGTTCTAATTTATTTCGCATTTTTGAAAATTCTATTTTATCTAATATTTGTGCTAAACATATTTTATCTTCTTGTTTTCTATAGTCACTTAATAGTTGAGATTTGTCCATAAAATTCTCCTTCAGATATAATTTCATTTGTTATAGTTTCTTCATCCAAGCCATAAATTTTTTCTAATTCTTTTACTTCTCCATGTCTAATAAACTCATCTGGATAAGCATAATTTTTTATTTTTACTTCATTTAAATTTTCTTTGCTTATTATTTCTTGAACTGCTGTTGCTAGTCCATTTATTATTGTTCCATCTTCAATTGTTATAACATTTTTTGTCTTTTCAATTGATTTTTTTATTTTTTCTTTATCAATTGGTTTTAAAAATCTGCTATTTATTACTTCTACTGTTATTTTTTCTTTTTCTTCTATCTTATTTGCTATTTTCATTGCTTTTGCTACTGTTTTTCCGAATTCCAATAATTGTTAGGTCATTTCCTTCTTTTAAAACTTCTGCCTTTCCAAGTTCTATTTTATCTTGTTTTTCAATTTTTAGTTCATCTTCTCCTCCTCTTGGGTATCGAATAATTACAGGTTTATTTAAATTTACTGCGAATTCTAACATTTCTTCTAATTCTTTGAAATTTTTTGGTGCCATAATTGTTAAATTAGGAATTAATCTAAAAAATGCCATATCTAATGTTCCTTGATGTGTTTCACCGATCTTGTCCCACAACTCCACTTCTATCAACACACATAATCACAGGTAAATTTTGCATTGCTACATCATGAATTACTTGGTCATATGCTCTTTGATAAAATGATGAATAAATTGGAACAACTGGTATTACACCTGCTTTTGCCATACCTGCTGCTACTCCTATAGCGTGCTGTTCAGCAATTCCAATATCAAAAAATCTATCAGGAAACTCTTCTGCAAATTTTGCAAGTCCTGTTCCATCTTTCATAGAAGCTGTTATTGCAACAATTTTATCATTTTTTCTTGCAAGTTCTATTAATTTCTCTCCAAATATTTTTGAGTAATCTGCTTTCTTTTCTTTTTTACTTTTTCCTGTTTCTAAATCAAATGGTCCTGTTGCATGAAATTTATCTGGATTTTCTTCTGCAATTTTATATCCCTTTCCTTTTTTAGTTATAATATGAATTAATACAGGTCCTTCTAGTTCTTTGCTTATTTTTAACATTCTTTCTAATTCTTGAATATCATGTCCATCAACTGGTCCTAAATAACGAAATCCAATATCCTCAAAAAACATTTTAGGAATAACTAATTGTTTTATACTTCTTTTTACTCTTTGTACTATTTTTACTATTGGTTTTCCAATACCTGGTATATGCAAAATAAACTCTTTTACTGCATCACTTGATTTGTTATAAGATCGTTTTGTTCTTAGTTTACTAAGTAACATACTAATTCCACCAATATTTTTAGAAATACTCATTTCATTATCATTTAAAATTACTGTCATTCTTTCTTTACTATATCCTGCATCATTTAATGCTTCTAATGCCATTCCTCCAGTTAAAGCACCATCTCCAATTACAGCAAGTACAGAGTGTTTTTCTCCTTTTAAATCTCTTGCCCTTGCCATTCCAAGTGCAGCAGATACTGATGTACTGCTGTGTCCTGTATTAAAACAATCTGATTCAGATTCATTTGTTTTTGGAAATCCTGCTATACCATCTAATTTTCTAAGTGTTTTTAATTGTTCTCTTCTTCCAGTTATTATTTTATGTACATAAGTTTGATGTCCTACATCCCATACTATTTTATCTTCTGGCAAATTAAATACACTATGAAGAGCAATTGTTAATTCTACTACTCCTAAATTTGATGCTAAATGTCCTCCATTTTCTGATACAATTTCTAAGATATATTTTCTAATTTCTTCTGCTAATTGTTTTTTTTCTTCTATATTTAATTTTTTTACATCTTCTGGCGAATTGATTTTTTCCAACATTTTTTTATCACCCATTTTTAAAAGTAGTCTTATTATATCACTCTCTTTTTATATTTGCAAACATCAAATTATTGTTTTTATATTTTTCAAAATAAATAGAAGATGATATTAATTATCACCTTCTATTTTCAAAAATAAGAAATATATTTATTTTTTTACTACGACTTTTTCATCTTCAACAGTAACTTGAGCTAATTTATTCTTCTTTAAATTACCATCTAAAATTTCTTCTGCTAATTTATCTTCTAGTACATTTTGTATAGTCCTTCTTAATGGTCTTGCACCAAAATTTTTATCAATACCTTTACTTGCAATAAGTTGTTTAACTTCTGGTGTTAATTCAATTTTTATTCTTTCGTTTTCTAGTCTTTTTACTACTTCATTTAGCATAATGTCAATAATTTTATCTATTTCTGTATTTGTCAATTTATGGAACACAATAATTTCATCAATACGATTGATAAACTCTGGTCTTAATTCTCTTTTTAATGCTTCCATTACTTCTTTTTTAGTTTCTTCATATTCTTTTTTACTATCTTCTGCTTCTGTCTTATTTTGGCTAAATCCTAATGATTTTTTGTCAGTAATCAATCTTGCTCCAATGTTAGATGTCATTATTATAACAGTATTTTTAAAGTTTACTGTTCTTCCTTGGCTATCTGTTAGACGTCCATCTTCTAATATTTGTAATAACATATTCATAACATCTGGATGAGCTTTTTCGATTTCATCAAATAGTATAACAGAATATGGTTTTCTTCTTATTTTTTCGGTTAATTGTCCACCTTCATCATATCCAACATATCCTGGAGGAGAACCAATTAATTTAGATACAGAATGTGGCTCCATAAATTCTGACATATCAATTCTTATCATAGCATTTTCATCACCAAATAAGCTTTCTGCTAATGCTTTAGATAATTCTGTTTTACCTACTCCAGTTGGTCCTAAGAAAAGAAATGAGCCAATTGGTCTTTTAGGGTCCTTTAGCCCAACTCTACCTCTACGTATTGCTTTTGCTACAGCTTCTACTGCTTCATTTTGTCCAATAACTCTTTCGTGAAGATTTTTTTCTAAATTTTTAAGTCTTACATTTTCATCTTCTGTTATTTTATTTGCAGGTATACCAGTCCAATTACTAATAACTTCTGCAATATTTTCTTCTGTAATATTTGTTATTTCTTTTGTATTTTTGTTTTTCCACTTCTTTTGTTCTTTTTCATATTTTTCTTTTAATTCTTTTTCTTTATCTCTTAAAGTTGCTGCTTTTTCAAATTTTTGTGTTCGAACCGCTTCTTCTTTATCTTTTTTGGTTTCTTCTATTTTTTCCTCTAATTCTTTTAAATTTTCAGGTTCTGTATAAGTTTTTAATTTAGCACGTGATGCTGCTTCATCAATTAAATCTATTGCCTTATCTGGCAAAAATCTATCATTAATATATCTAATTGACATTTTTACTGCTGCCTCAATTGCTTCATCTGTAATTTTTACTCCATGATGAGCTTCATATTTATCACGAATTCCTGCTAATATTTTTATCGTATCTTTTTGAGTTGGTTCATTTACATTAACTGGACTAAATCTTCTTTCTAATGCTGCATCTTTTTCAATATATTTCCTATACTCATTTAATGTTGTTGCACCTACTAATTGAATTTCCCCTCTTGCCAATAATGGTTTTAAGATATTTGCAGCATCTATTGCACCTTCTGCTGCTCCTGCACCAACAATAGTATGAATTTCATCAATAAAAATAATAATATCTCCTGCTTTTTTTACTTCTGTAAGAGCTTTTTTTATTCTTTCTTCAAAGTCTCCTCTATATTTTGCACCTGCTACCATACCAGATATGTCCATACTTACAACTCTTTTATCTTTTAAAATTTCTGG
>CANRFI010000020.1 GCA_947629855.1 uncultured Clostridia bacterium | reverse complement strand
ACTCCTTTTTTTAATTTTGTATTATCTTTTTTTATGTCATCCTTATTTCAAAATTTAGTTTCGCAATTACCTATTTTGTTTATTATAGCATATTAGAAAAATTTATACTAGAAAAGATCAAAGATTTTTACTGCTTTGACCTTTCCATAATTTCACATATGCTATTTACTAAATAATCTACATCTTCTTTTGTGTTATCTTCTCCAAATGTTACTCTTAATGCTTTGCTTGCTAAATCATCTGACAAACCAATACTAGATAAAACGTGAGATGGTTTTGTTGAACCTGAAGTACACGCTGATCCAGATGATGCACAAATTCCTTTTTCATCTAATAAAAATAATAATTCTTCTCCATCTATATTAGGAAATGAAAAATTACTGTTTCCTGGTAGCCTATTTTCTATATCTCCATTTAAAATTGCTTCTGGAATTTTTTCTTTTATTTGCTTAATATAATAATTTCGTAATTCTTTTAAATGCTCCATATGCTTATTTAAGTTTATACTTGCCAATTCACATGCTTTTCCTAAGGCAACTATTCCTGCTACATTTTCTGTTCCTGCTCTTTTATCTCTTTCTTGATGTCCTCCATCCATAAATTTCTCAAATTTAATTCCATTTTTTACATATAGAGCTCCAATTCCTTTTGGTGCATATAATTTATGCCCTGATAAAGAAAGACTATCAATTCCCATTTTTTGAACATCAATTGGAATATTTCCACAAGCTTGAACACTATCAGTATGAAATATAATATTGTACATTTTAGCAATTTTTGAAATTTCCTCAATTGGCTCAATTGTTCCAATTTCATTGTTTGCAAACATAATTGTAATTAGTATTGTATCATTTCTAATTGAATTTCTTAATTCTTCTAAGTCAATTAAACCTTGTTTATTTACTTTTAAATATGTTACTTTGAATCCTTGTCTTTCTAGTGTTTGACACGTGTGAAGTACTGCAGGATGCTCTATTTTTGAGGTAATTATATGCCTACCTCTTTTTTGATTACTATAAGCAATTCCTTTTATTGCTGTATTATCACTTTCTGAACCACACCCTGTAAAATAAATTTCATTTGCATTACAATGAATTAAATCAGCAACTTTTTTTCTTGCTTCCTCTATTGCTTTTTTTGAGTTTCTTCCTATACTATATAAAGAAGATGGATTTCCATAATTTTCTTTTAAATATGGTAGCATTGCTTCTAAAACTTCTGGCTTTACTTTTGTAGTTGCTGCATTATCAAAATATCTAATTTTTGTCATCTAATTAAATTTATCCTCCTTCTTTAATATTTATATTCATATAAAATCATTTATATTTCTTTTAAATATTTTAAATTTTCTATTGTGGTCTGATACCCATATTCATAACACTTATCTAGTTTTTCTATATCTAAAAGCCCTGCTTTATCAGTTGGAATTGTTAAAACAAAATCACTTTCCATTAAACTTTCTTCTGAAATTTTATTTCCCATAATATCAATTGTTTTCATAGCAATATCCATCATATTGCTATTTTCATCTATTTCATCTGCTTTAAAATTAATTGCTATAACTTTATCTGCTCCTTGCTTTTTTACTTCTAATACAGGAATATTATCTAAAATTGCACCATCTAAAAACTTATGTCCTTGAAAATCACATGGGCAAAATACTGCTGGAAAGCAACTACTTGCTCTAACTGCTCTTCCTATTGTTACATCTGTAATATAACGCTCTTTATCTTCACAATTTTTTGGTACATAATTTGTAAATACATATTCTTTTGAACATTTAATATCCACACTTGGTATAACTAATGGCATTTTAGTTATATCTTTAATTTTTTTTATTCCCTTTTTTATTGCTACATTATTATATGCTTTCTCTAAAGTTAGTCCTGTTTTTAATCCTGATATACACACTTTTTTGTTTATCATAAAGTTTCCAATTCCAGATATTATTGGACCAGAGTTTATTGCTATAATATCTTTAGCATATCTTTTAAATAGCACATATATATAATATGGTGAATATCCTATTGCATATAATGATGCTACTAGGCTACCTGAACTTGTACCTCCTATTACATCTATTTTTATTCCATTGTCTTCCATTGCTTTTAATGCTCCGGCATGTGCTATTCCTCTAATTCCTCCCCCGGATAAGGCTACTCCTAATTTCAATTTAGTATCCTCCCTTTTTGTATTTTCTATATCTTTAGTATTTACTATAAAATATGAGTTTAAACAAAAAAATGGTACTTTCATTCTCAATTATCAAATAACTATGCTGTAAAAACGCAAATAAAAAATACCCTTCAAATTACCTGAAAGGGTATTTTCGTACTATTTTCTGCTTAGTAAAATTGGGCAAGCATAAAAGCCATAATGCCAAACGCAATTATAAAAAGCAGAATTGTGAATGCAACGAATTGATCATTTTTCATTAATATCGCTCCTTTGCAATTTTATAGTACTTATTTGCTTGCATCACAATTCATTATTATAGTTCTTTTTAAATAAAAAATCAAGACTTTAATAAAAATTATTATTTTGCATCAGTATAGTAAATTTCTCCAAATCCATAAACAACTTTATAATATTGTCCAATAAAACTAGGTTCTCCTTGTGAGTCAAATGTGTAAGTAGGAGGCAAAATTTCTTCTCCATTTTCATTTATTACTCCCCATTTTCCATCTTTCTTAACAGCTGCAAAACCATATTCATTTAATTCATAAGCTTTGTCATATTTACATTCTACAACAGTTTTTCCAGAATGGTCTACAAATCCATATAAGTTTTCTTCTACTTTTAAAAGTAATTTATTATTTGGATATACATCAGTATTTTGTAATTCTTTTCCATATTTATCAAAATATTTTGTTTCTGTATCACTAAATACTTTAATATAATTTTCTTTTTCTTCTACAGTTGCATTTTTCATTTCACATATTTTTTCTAATGTTTCAGAATAAATTACTGTTGTATCATTTTTTAGAGTTTGTATCAATTCTGTTCCTTGTATTAACTGTAAAGAATCATTATTTAATTCTATTTTTGTATTTCCTTTAGCATCTAAAATACCTAGTTTTCCATCTTCATAACTTGCAATAAAATATTCATCATATAAATATTTTATATAATTGTACTTTTCTTCAATTAATTGCTTTCCATCTTCATTGATTACTCCATATTTTGTTCCTTGTTTATTGTTAATTCTTATTCTATATTTTTCATTTTCTGTATTCAATATTGCTACATCAGAATCTATATTAACTTGATTTCCATTTTTATTATATACTGTTATTCCTTGCTCATTTTGTGCATATAGGTAGATTCCAGTAATATCAATTTTACTGTATTGTACTGGTATAATTTCTTTTCCTTCAATGTTTGCAATTCCATATTTACTACTTTTTTCTAATACAAATACATCATTATTTTCATCATAAGCAATTGACTGATATTCATTATTTATAATGGTTTCTTTATTTTTGGTTACACCATATTGACCATTTTTTGCACAAATTAGATAAACATTATCTTTATCATCTTTGTCAGTTACTCTTGAAATTTTATTATATTCTGTTTTTAAAATTTCTTTTCCTTTTGTATTTAGATATCCATAACGATATCCTTCTTCTGTATGAATTCCTACTATATATCCTGAATATTTATAATTTTCATCTTCTGTATAATAATCATCAATTAAAATTTCATCATATTCTGTTTTAACTAATTCATTTCCCTTAATATTAATAACACCTAATTTATCATTTTGTTTTACTAATAGCTCTCCCTCTTTATATTGTAAGCTTTCTATATTATCATAAATAGCCTTGGTTATTTCTTTTCCTTGAAAATCAATTAATCCATATTTTCCATCTTTTTGGTATTTTAAAACACTTTTTTCATACATTAAATCAGTTGAAATGTTTTTAAAACGAATTGGCTCTAAATTATTATATTCTGCAAGTATTTGCTCCTTATTTTCATTAAATGCTTGTGCTTCTTCTCCTTTACTGCATATGAATAATGGCTTTTCTGGGTTTGGTATAACTACTTTGTCGTATTCTGGATTAATTATTATGTCTCCAGTTTTATTGATTACACCATATAAATCATTTTGCCTTATGACAAAGTAGTTGTATTCTTCAACTTTGCTAATTTCATATTCTTTGCCTTTTTCAATTATTATTTTATATCCTATTGCTGATAATACTGCAATTAAAATTAATATTATTACTGCAATTAAAACAACATATCTTTTTTTCATTATTAGTCCTCCTCTTCTATGGTATCTGGGATATTATTTTTGCATGCTTTTACTTTTAATATTCTTTTATCTTCATATTCTTCAATTTTATATGTTACTTTTTCTGTATCAATAATTGGAGTTTCTTCATCTTCTGGAATTCTTCCTAATTTTTCTTGTAAATATCCTGAGATTGTATCATAGTCTCCTTCTGGTATATCTACATTCAATAATTTATTTACATCATATATTGTCATATTTCCACTTAAAATATAAGTATTCTCATCTATTTTTTCATATTCTTTTTCTTCTTTGTCATACTCATCAAAAATATCTCCAACAAGTTCTTCTAAAATGTCTTCCATTGTTATTAGTCCTGCTGTTCCACCATATTCATCTACTATAATTGCTATCTGCTTTTTATTTCTTTGTAATTCTTTAAATACTTCATTTATCAATCTATTTTGTGAAACAAAATAGGCATCTTTAACTACATTTTTTACTTTAAATGATTTTTTATTTATATTTTTTAGTACATCTTTTACATATAAAATTCCTTTTATTTCATCAATAGTCTCATCATATACTGGAATTCTACTATATCTGTATTTTTCTTCTGATAATTCATCTAATAATTCATCTGTACTAATATTGATATCTACAGCAAAAATATCTGTCCTATGTGTCATAATTTCTGAAACAGTAATATCATTGAATTCAAATACATTATTTATAAGTTCCTTTTCTTCTTCTTCAATGGTTCCTTTTTCTTCTCCTTGGTCAACCATCATTTTTATTTCTTCCTCTGTTACAGACTCTTCTTCATTTTCATTTACACCAAAAATTTTTGATACTGCATTTGTTACAAAGGTTAAAAATTTTACAAATGGTGATGCAAGTATTGATATTGTTCGAATAATTCCAATTGTAGCAAAGGATATTTTTTCATAATTTTTCATTGCAAATCTTTTTGGTACTAATTCACCAAATACTAATGTAAAGAAAGATAAAATAATAGTAATTATTACTATTGAAATACTATTCCATACTTCTAGACTAATCCATGGCATCCATTCGTACAATACTGGTGATAACATTTCTGCAAAAGTGTCTGATGCAAATGCACTAGATAGAAACCCTGCAAGTGTAATTCCAATTTGTATTGTTGATAAGAATTTGCTTGGTGATTTTATCATTTTCTGAATTTGTTTTGCTTTTTTATTTCCTTGTTTAGCTTGTTTTTCTATTTTTGCATCATTTAACGATATAAATGCTATTTCCGATGCCGCAAAAAATGCATTAAATGCTATTAATATCACTAAAATGATTAGTTGTGAAATCATATATTATCTACTCCCTTATTTATTCTTGTCCTTATTATATCCATTTTTTATATTTTTTTCAACCAATTTGGTAGTATTTATAAATTTTATACTAACTGTTTATAATAAAACCATTTTTATAGCTAAACTTTTAAATTAAGAATTTAATTCTATTTGATTATTTACCATAAATTGAACTTTAAATAAATTGATTTTAAAGGGAAAATTAACGATAATAAAATTAATTATAAGAAAAATTATAATAGAAATAATTAAACTTAAAATATTGATATAATAAGTTGTATATTTAAAATTATTTATAAGTATTACCTCCTTTTTTATTTAAAAAAGCCCCTATAAAATGGGGCTTTCATATTTTATTTTTTATCCAATTCTATATAAAATTCTACACCATTTTCTTTATTGATTGCACCATACTTATTTCCATAATTGCTCATAATTGCTTTTACAAAAGATAACCCTATTCCTGTTCCACCATCTTCACGGTTTCTAGATTCGTCACTTTTATAAAATCTGTTCCAAATTCTACTCATATCCTCTTGTTTTATATTATCTCCTGTGTTGAACACTTTTATTTTAACTTTCTTTCCATCTTTGCTTATTTCATTTTCAATTTTAATATATTTTTCTCCATTTATCTCTTTTACATTTTTTATGGCATTTGTTAGATAATTGCTTATAACTTGCTCAATATAGAAGTCATCTGCCATTACTTGTATTTCACTATCTGTATTAATTTCTATTTGAGCTTGTTTTTCTTCTAACATAACTTTGGATTTTCGTACTACTTCTTTTTCTAATTCTACTATGTCAAATTCTTTATCTTGAAATTCTCTTTTTCCATATTCGAGTTTCATTAATTCTAAAAGTTCTTTTACTAGTCTATCCATTTTATTTGTTTCGTCTAAAATAACTTCTGCATAAAATTTTCTGCTTTCTTCGTCAGAATTTACATTTTCAAGTAGTCCTTCACTATAGCCTTGTATTAATGCAATTGGCGTTTTTAATTCATGTGATACGTCTGATATAAAACTTTTTCTCATTTCATCTATTTTAGATTTTTCTTCAATATCCTTTTCTAATTCAATATTTGTATCTCTTAATTGCTTGATTGTCTTTTCTAATTTATCTGACATTGCATTAATACTTTTTCCCAAATTGTTAATTTCATCCTCTGCTTCTGTAATTCTGTACTTTTTACTAAAATCTAAATTAGACATTTTGGTTGCAATATCATTTAATTCTGTAATAGGATCTCCAAACTTTCTTGACACATAAGATACAATTACAGCTGAAATTAAAATTGTAAGTCCTGCCATAAAATATAAAAAGTGATTTGATATCTCTACACTTTGCTCAATTACAGTAATCGGTATTCTTATGTATAATAAATATCCATTATCTAAAGATGCTGATAATAAAATATAAGTAATTCCATTTTTACTATCCTGTATTCTTTTTATAATATATTTTTCTCCAGTTTCTAGTACTTTGCTAGAATCGATATTAATTCTTTTAGTCATTTCATTCATTTCTCCTAAGGTTGAAAAGAAATCTTTATTGGATGTATAAACATTTATATTTTTATTATCTTTTATTAAAATATCAAAATTATTATTTACAGCTATTTTTTCTAATTGTGTTTCTAAATCTGTATTTTGTGGTTCGTTATAATAGTTATTTATTCGTTCATAAGTTGATTTTAAAGCTTTTGTTTTATTATACAAAACATATTGTCCAAAAACCATATTATTAACTAATATTAGAAATGCAATAATTAATAAAATAATTGCAGATAGTGTCATAAAAAGTTTTACTCTAACTGATTTTAATGCGTTTTTTAATTTTCCCATATTTTCCCTCTTATTTAACTTCAAACTTATATCCGACTCCTCTTATTGTCTTTATGTATTTCCCTTTTTTGCCTAATTTATGCCTTATTTTTTTTATATGACTATCAATTGTTCTAGAATCTCCATAATAATCATAATTCCATACATTATTTAATATTTTATCCCTTGATAAAGCAATATTTTCATTTTCAATTAAATAAATTAAGAGTTCATATTCTCTTAGGCTAAGTTCAATAGCCTTTCCATCTATTTTTACAGTTCTTCCTTCTTTATCTATTTCAATACCTGCATAGTCTTTTACTTCTGTTATATCTTTGGTTGTTCTTTTTAAAATAGCTTCTACTCTTGCAACTAAAATTTTAGGACTAAATGGCTTTGAAATATATTCATCTACTCCTAATTCAAACCCGAATAGTTCATCTTGTTCTTCCCCTCTTGCTGTTAGCATAACAATAGGAACTTTAGATTCTTGCCTTATTTGGCGAAGAACAGACCAGCCATCTAATTTTGGCATCATTACATCTAGTAAAATTAACGCAATTTTGCTTTTATTTTCTTGATATACTTGTAAAGCTTTTTCTCCATCTTCTGCTTCTAAAATACTATATCCTTTTACTTTTAAAAAGTCTTTTATTAATTTTCTCATCCTCTGCTCATCATCTACAACTAAAATACAATCATTTGGCATATTTTTTTCCTCTTTCTTTTTTAATATATTTTTATTATAATTACAATTTGTGTCTATTTTGTGAAAGTTCTTCCATTTTTAGGTGTTTTGTGGTATAATAATTATGTAACCAGTTGGTGGCGTAGAAGGAAAGGGGGCAGCATATGAACATATTACAATCATTTTACCTTTTCGTGATTTCCGGGTTTCTTTCTGTTTGCTTTGGTTTTCTGCTTTCAAAGACAGACCTAATCGCAAATAAGGAGGGTCACTTTTTTCGGAGATCAAACAGGATCCTAAGTACATCCTTGCTTTTTTCTATGTTCATTATGGAGATGGCTTGGGTAATGATACTAGGTTTTGCAGTTTTTAATGCATTAAAGCCGTTGATAACAAGGATTCTGTAATTTAAAAATTGGGCATATAATGTTTTGTACACGATATGCCCAATTTTTTTATTTACCCCATATAATCTCTTAATTTTTTACTTCTACTAGGATGCCTTAATTTTCTTAATGCTTTTGCTTCAATTTGTCTAATTCTTTCACGAGTTACTTCGAATTCACGTCCCACTTCTTCCAATGTTCTTGCTTTTCCATCTTCTAATCCAAATCTCAATTTTAAAACTTTTGCCTCTCTTGGTGTAAGTGTGTTCATAACTTCTTCTAATTGTTCTTTTAATAAAGTATATGCTGCTGAATCATGTGGGGCCGGGCTATCATCATCTTGTATAAAATCTCCTAAATGGCTATCGTCTTCTTCTCCTATTGGTGTTTCTAAAGATACTGGATCTTGTGCTATTTTTTGAATTTCCATTACTTTTTCAAGTGGTATTTCCATTTCTTCTGCTATTTCTTCTGGACTTGGTTCTCTTCCTAATTGTTGCAATAAATGTCTAGAAGTCCTAATTAATTTGTTAATAGTTTCAACCATATGAACTGGAATTCTTATTGTTCTTGCTTGGTCTGCAATTGCTCTTGTAATTGCTTGTCTAATCCACCAAGTAGCATAAGTACTAAATTTGAAACCTTTTGTATAATCAAATTTTTCAACTGCTTTTATTAATCCCATATTGCCTTCTTGAATTAAATCTAAGAATAACATTCCTCTACCCACATATTTTTTTGCAATGCTTACAACCAATCTTAAATTTGATTCTGCTAACTTCTGTTTTGCTTCTTCATCTCCGTCTAAAATCTTTTTTGCTAAGTCTAGCTCTTGATCAAATGTTAAAAGTGGAATTCTTCCTATTTCTCTTAAATACATCCTTACTGGGTCATCTACATTTATTCCTTCATAATTTGTTTCGTCTGTTATTTCATCTAATTTTAGGAATTCTACTTCTTTTAGGTCTTCTATATCTGGCTCTTCTTCCATATCATCAGATAATAAATCTACACCTAATTCTTCAAAAGCATCAAAAACTTGATCAATTTCATCTGGATTTACATCATCTAATTCATTTGCTAAATCTCCATAAGTTATTTTTCCTTGTTCCTTTGCCTTTTTTAGAATATTATTCATTTTTTCTTCTTTTATTTTGGTATTGCTATTATCTTTTTGTACTTCTGGATTTTTTGTTTCTACTATTTCTTTATTTTTTTCTTGCTTTACTTCTTCTACTTCTTTTGATGCTTCTTCAACTCGTGTTTTTTCTTCTTTTTGTTCTTTTTCTTTATTATCTTTCACTTTATCTGTTTTCTTTGGCTCTTTATTTTCTATTTTCTTTGTTTCTGTCTTCTTTGCTTCTACTTCTTCTTTTTTAGTTTTTGCTTTTTGGGTTTCTGTTTTTTCATTTTTAGCCTTTTTATTTTCTGTTTTTTTGGTTTCTATTTTTTCACTTTTTACCTTTTTATTTTCTGCTTTTTTGGTTTCTGTTTTTTCACTTTTAACCTTTTTATTTTCTGATTTTTTGGTTTCTGTTTTTTCACTTTTAGCTTTTTTATTTTCTGTTTTTTTGGTTTCTATTTTTTCACTTTTAGCTTTTTTATTTTCTGATTTTTTTGTTCCTTCTACTTTATTATTTGTTACCTTTTTTGTAGTTTCCTTTTTATTTTTCTTATTTTTTGGCTCTTTCTTATTTTCTACCTTTTCTTTTTTACTTGCCATTTTTTATTTCACCCCTATTTAATTTTTGCTAATCTAATAATAATATCGCTTAATTCTTTTTCTAATTCTTTTTTTTGGTTTGCTTCTAGATTATTCTCTAATAGTTCTAATATTTCAAATTTACGATTTACTAGCTTGTCCTTTTCATAGCTTTTTAAAATATCATCAATTGCTTTTTCCACATCAGTTATCTCATAATCGTTTGCCATAATTTCTGTAATATGATTTTGTTCTTCTTGTTCTAATACATCAATTATACTATTAATATTACTATTTCCTTTTTCAAATTCTTCATACAATTTTTTCACAATTTTTTGATTGGTAAAATCTTTAAAATCTTCTATTTTTATATTTTGTTTAATTGTTTGAAAAACTGATTCATCTCCTAATAATAATATAGATATAATCGTATTTTCTCTTTTTTTAATTGTTTGTGAAACTTCACTTGTATTTTGTTTAGTATGATGTACAATGGGTTTTGTTTTATCTAAAACTTTTTCTCCTTTTGATTCTTTATACAAAAGTTTATTTACTTCTGCATAAATTGCTTCTTTTGATATATTATATTGTTTTGCAATTTTTTCAATATAGACTTCTCTTTCCATTGTATTATCTACTTTTGCAATTAATTTTGCAATTTCATTTAAGAATTTTATTTTGTCATTTACACTTTCCAAGTTTAAATTTTGTTTTAAAAGTTTTACTTTAAATTCAATAACAGAAAGTGCTTTATCTACTAAAGATTTAAATCTACTGTTGCCATATTTTATAATATATTCATCTGGATCTTTTGCACTCTCCATTTGCAATATTCTAATGTCACATCCCATTTCTTGTAAAATATCTACTGCTCTAATTTTAGCATTTAGTCCAGCTTCATCTGAGTCAAAACTTAAGATTATTTTTTCTGAACTTTTTCTAAGTAGCCAACCTTGTTGCTGTGTTAATGCCGTTCCGAAGTGGTGCTACTACATTTGTAATTCCTCTTTGATGAAGAGATATTACATCCATATATCCTTCTACAATTAGGATTTCTTTAATATCACCTTTTTTTGCAACATTTAGTCCGAAATAACTGCCTTCCTTTACTATATACTACATTTTCAGGTGAATTGATGTATTTCGGTTTTGAATCGTCTAAAACTCTTCCTCCGAAAGCAATAACTTTTCCTCTTGTGTCACAAATTGGAAACATTAATCGATTTCTGTATCTATCTATATATTGTCCTCTTTCATTTCGATTTACTAGACCTGATTCTAAGATTTCTTTTTCTTCAAAGCCTTGCTTTTTTAATTCTTGATATAGTTCATCAAATTTTCCAGAAAATCCAATTTTGAAAGCTTTTAATGTTTCATTTGTTAGTTTTCTTTTTTTGATATACTCTTGTGCTATTTTTGACTCTGGCTTGTACAAATTTTTATGATAATAGTCTGCTGCAAATTCATTTACTTTATAAACTTTTGATTTTAATTGTTCTTTTGCTTCATCTCCACTATTATCTAATGTAGGTAACTGTATATTTGACCTTTCAGCTAAAGTTTGAACTGCTTCAATAAAATTGATGCCTTCTATTTTAGTCAAAAATGTGAATACATTTCCTCCTACTCCACAACCAAAGCAATGGAATATTTGTCTGTCTGGTGATACTGAAAATGAAGGAGATTTTTCATTGTGGAATGGACATAATCCAAAAAAATTTCTTCCACTTCTTTTTAAATGCACATATTGTGATATGATATCTACAATATCATTAGTTTGCCTTACCTCATCTATAATCTCATCACTATATCGTTGCATTTTTTCACCACTTTCTCCTAATATATTTCAAATAAATATACGTAATTATATTATTCGACGCATTTTACATAAATCCTTCTTTGTTTATCATTTTTTTTCACATTTATTTTTGAATTTTAATTATAAGATGCACTAAAGTACATATATTAGAAAAAGATTTTTTCCCTGACTTTATTAGTTTAATAGCATTATTTTATTGTCTAATTTTTTTATTAGTTTTGCACAATTAATCCATTCTTTTGATTCTTTTTCATTTATTTCAATTTCTGGTTTGTATTTCATTTTATGTTCTAAATTTGCCCAAAAATCCATTGCAATCGTTCTGATTTGTAGTTCTAACTTAACATACATTTTACTTTTAGATAAAGATACTGGGATTTCTAGAATTAAATGATAACTAGAATATCCACTCTTTTTTGGATATGTTACATAATCTTTTTCTTTTAATATATGAATTCCATCTATGTTCTGTATTAAATCTTTTATTGTAAATATATCTTTTTTTATTGGACATACAATTCTAATTCCAGCAATATCGTTTATATTTTCAATCATATTATAATAAGTAAGTTTTAAATTTCTATTCTGCATTTTATTTAAAATACTTTGAGGTTCTTTTATTCTACTGTCAATATGATTAATTAATTCATAATTATATAAAATTTTGAATTCATCTTTTAAAATTTCTATTTTATTTTGTAATTCTTTTATTGCAATAGAATAAATGAACATCAATTTTTTAAAGGTTTCATCTTCAACTTTTAATATTTGTTTTTGTTCAATTATATCTTCCATTTTTGTTAATTTGTTTTCTTTTGTCTTTTTTTGCAACATACTAGCATACACCTCTTGTTATTTAATATATGCTTTATATTATTACTTTATTGTTATGAATAGATATTTTATTTGTGTTTTTTTAGTGAATTTAAAAATGTAATAAAAAAATTGTCAAAAGGTTTTGTTTCCCCTTTGACAGTTTTATTTTATTTAAATTTTTTAATTATTTCTTCTAATGTGGTTATTTGCTTTTGCCCTGTTTTAATGTTTTCAAGTTCTAATTTTCCATCTTCTTCTTGTTTGTCTCCTAAAACGATTATATATGGTGTTCCTAATACTTTTGCATCCTTTATTTTTGCTCCTATGTTTATGTTTGGTCTATCATCAAAAATACTACTAACTCCTTCCTCTTGTAATTTCTCATACAGCTTATTTGCTTGTTTTATTTTTTCTTCATAATCCATTTTAGGAATAATCTGAATTTTATAAGGTGCTATATTTTCTGGTAATGAAAATCCGGATGGTCCCCATTTTTCGTCTTTAATTAAACATTGTTCGTATAAAGCTGCTACAGTTCTACTAACTCCTATTCCATAGCAACCCATATAATATAGTGCTTCTTTTCCTTCTTGATTTGTATATTTTCCATTCATTATTTCAGAATATCTTGTTCCTAATTGGAAAATATGACCTAATTCCATTGTTTTGATTTCTTTAAAATTTGAAATATCCTCTTCTATTGCATATTCTTCTTTTAAATATTGCTTATAATTTTCTTTTTCTAATATTTCTGTATTTAATCCCATACCTGTTTTTTCATTGTATAATATTTTGTCTTCACCTTGCTCAGATACTAACATAAATTCTTCTGATTTTTTTCCTCCCATTGCTCCATTATCTGCAACAATTGGAATTACTTTTAGACCAATTTTTTCAAAAATCTCTATAAATGCTTTTTTTACATTTTCATAAGATTTTGCCATTGCTTCTTCGTCTACATCAAAACTATATGCATCTAACATTGGAAAAGATTTTCCTCTTAGCAAATATCCTCTTGTTCTTATTTCATTTCTATATTTTTCCCCAATTTGATAATATGTTACTGGCAAATTTTTATAAGATTTTAACTTTTCTCTTGCAAATTCAAGCATTGCTTCTTCGCCTGTTGGTGCTAGACAGAATGTTCCTTTGTTTGATTGCGTAATTAACATCGTTCCATCTTGTACATAGTGATCATATCTTCCTGAGTTTTTCCATATTGTGTCTGGTTGTAATGTTGGAAGTAATACTTCAGTACATCCATATTTATTTAAAGTTTCTACAATTATTTGTTCTACTTTTCTCCTTACTAATAAAGGAATTGTGTTGTACCCAAATAACCCTGCACCATATTGTACTAATTGTCCTGTTTGTATTAAAATACTTTGACCTGGGTACATTTCATCAATATTATTTAATTTTGTGTTTCCAAATCCTGTTCCGTGATAGTTTCATTTTTTTCTTCCTCTTTTCCTATTATTTTTTCTGATTGAATTAGTAATTCATCTTCATTATTATTTACTTGTGTGTTTTCTTGATTTTGCTCTACTAATTCATCTATTACTATTTGTTTATTTTCATCCATTTTATATCTCGGTAGTTCTGGAAGTTCTTCTAAAGAACTATATCCAAATTTTCTTAAGAAGTCTTGTGTTGTTTTATATGACATTGGTTTGCCTGGTAAATCTATTTTTCCTGCTTCTTCTATTAATCCATATTCTAATAATTTATAAACACATGCATCTGCTGAAACACCACGTATTGATTCTATTTCTGCTCTTGTTATTTTTGGATTGTATGCAATAATAGCTAATGTTTCTAAAGCTGCATTTGATAAATTAGGCTGATTTCTTTTATCTAATACAGGATAAATAAAATCATATAATTCTTTTTTTGTTACTAATTGATAAGAATCTTCTAATCTTATAATTTCAATTCCTTTATTTTCTTCTTTATATTCCTCTTGCATACTTGCTATTATATTTTCTATATCTTCCTCTGATATTTCTAAATTTAAAACTAATTCTTTTTTATTGACTGGTCTTCCTGCAGCAAAAAGGATTGCTTCTATTATTGATTTTGTTTTATTAATTTCCATTTATGCAATATTTCCTCCTTTTATAATATGTATTATTATGTCACGAAAGTATGAATTTGTCAATATTTTAAAAATTTTCTTGCACTTTTTAATTCAATATGGTAATATAAAAAAAATAATAATTTTAAGTTTTTAAGTGGAGGTGCTTTATGGAAGAAAAGAAAAATTTAGAAGTTGTTTCTGGAGATGGTAAAAATTTGAATATTTCACCAGTTTATGAACATTTAAATGCTGGTAAGCCAAAATCTGCCGAAAGTAAACCTACAAATATTGTTATTCCAAAAGAAAAAAAAGATGATGATGACAAAAAAAATGATAGCAAAGATTCTAAAAATAATGAAAAAAAAGAAGAAAATTAAGAGGCTACCAAAAAAGTAGCCTCATTTATATTACTTTTTCTGAATTATAATTCTATCCTTCATTTTTTACTAATTTTTCTATTTCTTCTCCGTGTTAGTCCTGTTAATTCTTCTATTTGCTTTCTTTCCATATTCTTTTTCAGCATTTTTTTTGCTACCTGTAAAATTCCTTCTGTCCTTCCTTCTGCTAATCCTCTTGTTAGTGCTTTTTCTTCTGCTTTTCTAATTCTTCTAACTTCTCTTATTTTGTTTTCTAAAAGTTCTACTATAAATTTTTCAAAATTTTCCATCGTTTCTTTTTCTCCTCCCTCTAATATTTTTTTATATTTTTCTAATTCTTCTTGATTTAACATTTTCTTTATTAAATTAGAATATTTAAATATTTGGTTTATTGCTTTTCTTTCTTCTTCTGTTATTTTCCTTTTGATTAATTCTCTTATTGTCTCTTCTATTTCTTTATTAGTTTTTAGTTTTTCAAATAATATTATTTTTATCTTTTATTTTATATATTATATCTGATTCTTTAGTTTTAAAATCAGATGTGATAAATTTCCTATTATATTTTTCTATGTTTTCCTCTTTTAAAATTTTATCCTTTTGAAAACCTATATATTGCTCCATAAAATTGATGAGCTCTTTTTTATTATCTAATATGTCTTTAAAAATTTTATCATGATATTGATGTGTTGTTTCTAGTTCATAATTTTCGCTTTCTTCCCTTACTCCATATATCTTTGGAAATATTTTATTGTATTTTTTATAATCCTCTATTGTAAATATTCTCATATATTCTTCTCCTTTTAGTATAGCATTTATTTCTTTCAAGGTCAATTTTAATTATTAAGTAAAATTAATAAAATACTTGTTTTTCCTCGTATTTTCTTTTATTTTTTTATTTTTTGGAATTTTTTTCGAATTAAATTTGTTTTGAAAAAATTTTTTATTTTTGTTTTATATGATAATACATTTTATGTAAAAAGTCAATCCTTTTTTGGAAATATTTTACAATTTGCTTTTGATATTTGTTACTTTTCACATCCCCAAAAAAATAAAGCTAAGAAATTATTTTTTATTTCTTGGCTTTACTTTTATTTTTATTCTTCTACTTTTTCAAATAATTCTTTTCCAACCCCACATAAAGGACAAGTCCAATCATCTGGTAAGTCTTCAAATTTTACTGTTTCTTTTTCATCATCATAAATATATCCACATACTGTGCATTTATATTTCATCTTCTATTCACCTCCTATCAATTTATCTGCTAATTCTTCTAATTCTTGAATTGTATTAGGTTTTACTGTTGATTTAATAGTAACTGCCTTTTCTATTATTGTAATGTCTTTCATTCCTTCTAACATACTTCTCATAGTTTTTTCAGCAGATGGAGCCCAAGAACCATTTTGAATAATTGCTATTTTTCTATTTTGATAGTTTCTCTCCTTTAAGTGATTCAAAAATTGCTCCATTGGTACAAAAACACCTGCATTATAGCTAGATGCTGCTAAAACAAGTTTAGAATAACGAAATGCATCTTCAATTGCTTCGTGCATATCCTCTTTTGTTAAATCTGATAAAACTACCTTTTTTGCACCTTTGTTTTCTAGAATTTCTTTTAATTTTTCAGCTGCTTTTAAAGTATTTCCATAAATTGATGCTACAGCAATAAATATTCCCTCTTCTTCTGGATTATAACTACTCCAAGTATTGTATCTTTCAATGTAATGTGCTAAATTTTCTTTTAAAATAGGACCGTGTAAAGGACAAATTACTTTAATATCTAAAGTCTGTGCTTTTTTTAATAGTGCTTGAACTTGAGCGCCATATTTTCCTACTATTCCAAAATAATATCTACGTGCTTCACAATCCCAATCTTCTTCTGTATCTAAAGTTCCAAATTTTCCAAAACCATCTGCTGTAAATAAAATTTTATCTTTTTTATCATAAGTTACCATTACTTCTGGCCAATGCACCATTGGTGCCATAAAAAATTGCAATGTATGCAAACCAAAATTTAATTCTTCTCCTTCTTTTACAACTATCTTTTTGTCGCTTAAATCAATATCAAAAAAGTTAGGTAGCATATTAAATGTAGTTGCATTACCTATTAACTTCATATTTGGGTATTTATCTACTAATAATCCTATATTATAGGCATGGTCTGGCTCTAAATGAGAAATAACTAAGTAATCTACTTCTTCACCATTTAATGATTTTTCTAAGTTCTCAAGCCATATGTTTGTTACTCTTTTATCACAAGTATCTAATACTACATTTTTTTCATCTTTTATTAAATAAGAATTGTATGCCATACCATTTGGTACTTCATATTGTCCCTCAAATAATCTAATATCTTTGTCATCTGCTCCTATGTAAATAACTGAATCTGTTATATTAATATCTTTCATTTCTTACCTCCTAAATTTATATATATATTATAACAAAAAATTGTCATTTGTAAACAATTCTTATCTAGAAAATCTATATATATTTCTCTTGACATAAAACTAATTTAGTCATATACTAAAATCATAAAAAAGTATGAAAAGGAGGAAGGTCAAAAATGGACGACTTAATTGAAATTCGTTGGCACGGTAGAGGTGGCCAAGGTGCAAAAACAGCTTCTTTACTTTTAGCAGATGCTGCTTTTAATACTGGAAAATACATTCAAGGTTTCCCAGAGTATGGACCTGAAAGAATGGGAGCACCAATTACGGCATATAACAGGATTAGTAGCAACCCTATTACTATTCACAGCAATATTTATGAACCTGATTATGTAGTTGTAGTTGATGATACACTTTTAGAAACAGTTAATGTTACTGCTGGTTTAAAAGAAACAGGAGCAATTGTAATTAATACTACAAAATCAAGTGATTACTTAAAAAGTGTATTAAAAGGATATTCAGGTAATATCTACACAATTGATGCAAGAAAAATTTCAGAAGAAGCTTTAGGACGTTATTTTCCAAATACACCAATGCTTGCTGCTATTGTAAAAGTAAGTGGTATTATGACAGATGAAGCTTTATTAGAAGATATGAAAGGTTCATTCAAGCATAAATTTGCAAAAAAACCTGAAGTAATAGATGGTAATATGAAAGCCTTAGAATTAGCATTAAAGGAGGTTAAGAAAATATGACAAATATAAATAATAAAACTCCTATGGAGAAACTAACTCCAGGTGGTGATATATATACTTCTGGAAATGCAAGAGATTTTAAAACAGGAGATTGGAGAAGCGTAAAACCAATTTATATTTCTGAAAAATGTAAGCAATGTGGATTATGCTTTCCAGTTTGCCCAGATGATGCTATCCCAGTAAGTAAAGAAGGATTAAGATCTGATTTTAATTATGATTATTGTAAAGGATGTGGCGTATGTGCAAAGGTATGTCCATTTAATGCAATCGAAATGAAGGAGGAGGGATAAAATATGAGTATAAGAGAGAGATTAAGTGGTAACGAAGCAGCAGCAACTGCTATGAAGCAAATTAATCCAGATATTGTAGCAGCTTTTCCTATCACACCTTCAACTGAAATACCACAATATTTTTCAACTTTTGTTGCAAATGGTGTTGTTGATACAGAATTCGTCGCAGTAGAAAGTGAACATAGTGCTATGTCTGCTTGTATTGGTGCAGAGGCTGCTCGGAGCTAGAGCAATGACAGCTACATCTGCAAATGGATTATCTTTAATGTGGGAAATGATTTATATTGCATCTAGTTTAAGATTACCAATTGTTTTATCACTTGTTAACAGAGCTGTATCTGGACCTTTAAATATTCACTGTGATCATTCAGATGCAATGGGTGTTCGTGATAGTGGATGGATTATGCTATTTTCAGAGACAAACCAAGAAGCTTATGATAACACTTTAATGGCACATAGAATTGCTGAAAACAAAAATGTAATGCTTCCTTTAATGGTTTGCCAAGATGGATTTATTACTTCACATGCTATTGAAAACATTGAATTAGTAGAAGATGATAAAGTAAAAGAGTTTGTTGGTACATATAAACCTGAACACTATTTGTTAAATAGAGATGAACCAATAGCAGTTGGTCCATTAGATTTACAAAGTTATCTATTTGAGCATAAAGCACAACAATCAATTGCTATGAAAAATGCAAAACAAGTTATATTAGATGTATCTAAAGATTTCGAGAAAATGACTGGTAGAAAATACGGATTATTTGAAGAATACAAATTAGATGACGCAGAAGTTGCTATTGTTTGTATGAACTCAACTGCAGGAACTACAAAATTTGTTGTAGATAATTTAAGAGCTAAAGGAGTTAAAGCTGGACTTTTAAAAGTTCGTGTATTTAGACCTTTCCCAGGAGAAGAAATAGCAAAAGCTTTAGCACATGTTAAAGCAGTTGCAATTTTAGATAGATCAGATTCTTTAAATGCAGTTGGTGGTGCTTTGTTTGAAGATACAACATCTGCTATGTATGTAAATAACGTACATATACCTGCTGTAAATTATATTTATGGTATTGGTGGTAGAGATACAAAAGCTGAAGATATTGAATCTGTATATAATGATTTATTTGATATTATAAAATCTGGTGAAGTAAATAATCCTTATCGTTATTTAGGATTAAGAAAGGAGGCGCAAGAATAATGGCTTATAATGTAAAAGAAATTGTAGGAAATAAACCTTCTAGATTTACAAGTGGACATAGAATGTGTGCAGGATGTGGAGCCCCTCCAATTGCAAGACATATAATGAGAGCTTTAAAACCAGAAGATCACGCAGTAGTTGCTAATGCAACAGGATGTATGGAGGTTTCTACTTTTATTTATCCTTACACTGCATGGACTGATTCTTTTATACATACTGCTTTTGAATGTGCCGGTGCTACTTTAGCAGGTGCAGAAGCAGCTTATGTTTCTATGAAAAAACAAGGAAAACTTCCACAAGATGGAGATACTAAATTTATTGCATTTGGTGGAGATGGTGGAACTTATGATATAGGACTTCAAAGTTTATCAGGCGCTATGGAACGTGGTCACGATATGGTATATGTATGTTATGATAATGGTGCTTATATGAATACTGGTATTCAACGTTCTTCTGCAACACCTAAATTTGCAGACACAACAACTTCTCCTGCAGGTTCAGTTATTCCAGGAAAAATGCAATCTAGAAAAGATTTAGCAAAAATTATGGTTGGACATCATATTCCATATGTTGCTCAAACACTTGGTTATATGAATTTTAAGGACTTATATGAAAAAGCAGAAAAAGCAATTTATACAAAAGGTCCTGCATTTTTAAATGTTTTAGCACCTTGTCCTAGAGGATGGGGATATCCAACTGATGAATTAATGCAAATAAATAAATTAGCTGTTGAAACTTGTTATTGGCCTCTATATGAAGTTGTAGATGGGGTATATCACATTTCTTACAAACCTGCTAATAAATTACCAGTTGAAGAATTCTTAAAGCCTCAAAAAAGATTTAAACATATGTTTAAATCAGGAAATGAATGGATGATTGAAGAATTCCAAAAAGAAGTAGATTCTAGGTGGCAAGAATTATTAGATTTAGAAAAAATAACAAACAAAAGTAGAGATTAGAATATTCTAATCTCTACTTTCTATTACAATTAAAATTCCTTTTTTAAATTCAATATTTGCTACTTCCTCTTCTATCTCATTGCTAATTCCCAAGCTTTTTCCAATTGATAAAATAGCATCTTTTAAACAATATTTAAATCCTGTTAATGTTAAGCCTTCTACTGTGGTAGTCATTGGTATTAAAGAAATATATTTTCCATAGGTTTTATTTTTATATAATGTAAGATTATTTTGAGTTAAATAAATCTTGTTATATTCATCTAACAAATAGCATTGAATTTTTTTATTTAAAGCTTCTTTCAATATATGAATATTTGCCAAAGTATGATCCATTCTTTTCCCTAATGCTCCTACTATAACAATTTTAGAACTATTTAAGTTAATTGCAAGATTTAATGCAATGTCTGTATCTGTATTATCTTTTTTTACATTAAGTTTATGGAAAATAATTTTAGGATTTTTTTGATAAAGCTTTAATATATCTTGATTAATTGAATCAAAATCTCCTACTACATGATTTGGCATAATTTTTAATTTATATAGTGTTTCTAATCCTTTATCAACTGCAATTATATTTTGATATTTCGGAATATATTGTTTTAAATATTCTATATTTATGTCTCCGCCTGATACAATAAGTGTTTCCATTTTGTACTTACCCCTATCTATTTAATTTCTTGTTTTTCCTTAGTCGGTATTAAAAATAATGCTCCTACAATTATTGGTAAATAAAATGTATATAATCTCCAAAATAAAATTGACATATTAATAGTTCCATATTTAAATATAGATTGGAATAATAAATAAAATCCTCCTTCTGCTCCAAGACCTGAACCAGGTGTTGGTATAAATGTCATAATTAATAATAAAAATGCTTGTGTAGGAATAATTTGGAAGAAGCTTACTCCTGTATTTCCAAATGCTCGATATACCATATATGTGATAGAA
>CANRFI010000019.1 GCA_947629855.1 uncultured Clostridia bacterium | reverse complement strand
AATAAAGGAAACATAGACTCAAGAAGTACATTTTATATGTCTAGAATATTATCAGATGAAATAAAGAAAAAAGAAGATTATCAAAAAATAAAAGACACAATAGTAATAAACCTAATGAACTTTGAATTTTACAAAAGAAATAGTTATCATAATATAGCCCATATGAAATTTGAGAAAACAAAAGAAAACGAATATGTAGAAATGGGATATAAAAAGGAAGAAGAAATAGCAAGTAAAGATATAGAGATGCATTTTATAGAGATACCAAAATTTGTAAAGAAGGATCCAGAAGCAAAGACAAAACTAGAGAAGTGGTTATGGTTAATTGCGGGAAGGGAGGATAAATTAGAAATGGCGAAGAAAGAAAATAAAGAAATAGAAAAAGCAATAGAAATAATAAAGCAAATGAGTATGGATGAAAAGGAATGGGAACTGTATACTTCTAGACAAATGGCCATATTAGATTACAATACTGGTATGAAAAATGCAAGAGATGAGGGAGAAAAAATTGGCTTACATAAAGGAGAAAAGAAAGCAAAACTAGAAATAGCCCAAAACTTACTAAAATTAGGAATAAATATAGAAGAAATACAAAAAGCAACAGGGCTAACACGGAGAAGAATTAGAAAAAATAAAGAAACGGAATTAAGATTTTCTAATATGAAACTCTGAAAATTATAAATAAAAAATTTAGAAAAATAAAAAAATACTTGCATTTTTGCCAAAAATTGGGTATAATATGTAAGAACATAAAAAATAGACTAAGGAGTGGGAACAAATCCCACTCCTAAATTTTGAAAGGGAGGAGTAAATGTCAAGTATAGAAAAAAATGTAGAAGCTCTTGTTAAGCCAATCATAGAAAATTTAGGATATGAATTATATGATGTGGAATATGTTAAAGAAGGAAAAAATTACTTTTTAAGAATTTTTATAGATAAAGAAGACGGAATAAACTTAAATGATTGTGAAAAAGTAAATGATGCCATAAATGACAAATTGGATGAGAAAGACTATATTAAAGAGCAATACTTTTTAGAGGTATCATCTCCTCGGAATTGAAAGAATACTAAAAAAAGATAAACACTTAGAGCAAAACATAGGGAAAGAAATCCAAATCAAATTATTTAAAAAAGATGAAAATGGAAAAAAAGAATATCAAGGAATACTAAAAGAATTTAGTGAAAAAGAAGTTACATTAGAAGACAAAATTAAAATAGATCGTAAAAATATAGCACAAATTAAAACAATTTATAATTGGTAAAGGGAGGAATAGGAAAAATGAAAGAACAAGCAATTGACAACAAAGAACTAATATTAGCATTAGAGGAATTAGAAAAAGAAAAGGGAATTAAAAAGGAATATTTACTAGAATCAATTGAAACAGCATTGGTAACAGCATATAAAAGAAATTTTGATTCTTTAGAAAACGTAAAAGTAGAAATGGATAAAAAAACAGGAGCAACACATGTATATTCTTTAAGAGAAGTTGTAAAAAGGGCAAATGATAAAAACTTACAAATTAATATAAAAGAAGCACAAAAAATCAATCCAGATTTAAAAGAAGGAGATTTTTTAGAAACAGAAATTGTACCAAGAGACTTTGGTAGAATTGCAGCACAAACAGCAAAGCAAGTTATCATACAAAAATTGCGTGAAGCAGAAAGAGAAATAGTATTTACAGAGTTTAATGACAGAAAAGGTGAAATTGTTTCTGGATTAGTGCAAAAAGCAGATAAAAATATAGTAGTATTAGATTTAGGAAAATTAGAAGGAGTTATGCCATCAAAAGAGCAAATTCCAACAGAACATTATCATGTAAACGATAAAATAAAGGGATATGTTTTAAATGTTGAAAAAGGTGCAAAAGGAGCTCCACAAGTAATTGTATCAAGAAGTCATCCGGATTTTGTAAGAAAACTTTTAGAATTTGAAATACCAGAAATATATGAAGGAGTAATCGAAATAAAAAGTGTTTCAAGAGATCCAGGAAACAGAAGTAAAGTCGCAGTTTATTCACCAGATCCAAACATAGATCCAGTAGGATCTTGTGTAGGTCAAAAAGGAGTTAGAATCCAAAATGTTATAAATGAATTAAATGGTGAAAAAATAGATGTAATTGAATGGAATGAAGACCCATCAATTTATATCGCAGCAAGTTTACTTCCAGCTCAAATACTAGCAGTAGATATTAAAGAAGAAGAAAAGTTTGCTCAAGTAATTGTCCCAGATGATCAACTTTCATTAGCAATAGGAAAATCAGGTCAAAATGCAAGATTAGCAGCAAGATTAACAAATTGGAAAATTGATATTAAATCAGAAACACAATTTAGGGAAATGTTAATGAATATGCAAAAAGAAGAAACAGCACAAGATACAGAAACAGAAGAATAAAAAGCAAATCATAACATACAATAAAAGGAGGACAAAACCATGATAAAACGCCAACCACAAAGAACCTGTATGGGATGTAATACAAAAAAAGATAAAAAAGATTTAGTTCGAATTGTAAAAAACAAAGAAAATAAAGTAAGCATAGATAAAACAGGAAAACAGGAAGGTAGAGGAGCTTACATATGTAATGATGTAAAGTGTTTAGAAAAAGTTATTAAATCAAAAAGATTAGAAAAAGCATTAGATATTAAAATATCAGAAGAAATTTATGAAAATTTAAGAGGTGTAATACTTGGAGAAAAATAAAAGAATTTTAGGATTAATTGGATTGGCAGCAAGAGCAAGAAAAATTTGCTTTGGAGCAGATAGTGTTGAGGAACAAATAAAAAAGAAAAAGGTATTTTTAATAATTGTAGCTACTAATTCATCTAATAGAACAAAAGAAAAATTCAGAAAGTTAAGTGAGGAGTATAAAATTCCAATTATAATACAAGGAGAAATAGAAACTTTAAGTAAGGCAATTGGAAAATCTAATAAAGCAATTATTGGAATAGAAGAACAAAATATAGCCAATGAGATAGAAAAAATAAATAATGGGGGTGAAATAATTGGGTAAAATAAAAATACACGAAATAGCAAAAAAATTAGGATTAAATAGTAAAGAAGTATTAGAAGTTGCAAAAAAACTAAAAATAGAAGCAACAAGTCACTTAAGTGGAGTAGAAGAAGAACAAGCAAAGATAATTGAAAATGCCTTAATGAGAAAAGACGTTAAAAAAGATGTTAAAAAAGACGTAAATAAGAAAGAAGACAACAAAAAAGAAACTAAGAAAGACGAAAAAGCACCAGTTATTATTAGAAGAGAAGTTATTATAACACAAGAAGAGAGTGAAAAAGAAAAGAAAAAGGAAGAAGCAAAAAAAGAAGAAAAGAAAAACAATATTGGTTTTGTAGAGAGAAAACAAAACAAAGATTATAATATTGTTTATCGTAATAAACCAAATAAACCAATGACAGTTAGTGAGTTATTTGGTCTTAAAAAAGAAGAACCAAAAAAGGTAGAAGAAAAGAAAGTAGAAAAAGTAGAAAAGACTGAAAAAATTGAAAAACAACAAAAACCAGAAGAAATAAAACCAGATGTAAAAGTAGAAAAAAAATCATCTGAAAATACTAACTTTAAACCAAGAAATCAAGAAAGACAATTTAATCAAAATAGAGATAATAGAAATAATAATAACAGAAATCAAAATAATAATTTTAGAAATAATAATAACAATAATAAGTATAACAATAAAAGACCATTAGATGAAAAGGGCATAGAGAAAAATATTAAAAATATTATGTCAGCTGATATAGTAGAGAAAGAGTCAGTTAGAGAATATAATAGAGGATTAGACAAGCAAAAAAATAATAATAGGTTTGATGAAAATAAATCAGTAAAGAAAAACAAATCAAGAAAGAATAATTTTAATGATTTTGATGAAGGAAAACTTAAAACATTAAAACAAGCAAATCGATTATCTAATATGTTTGATAATGATCAAGAAGGTGGAATGCTAGACTATTATGATTTAACAACAGAGCGTGGTAGAAAAGGTAAAAAGAGAAATAACAAAAATCAAGAAGAAAGAACAAAACAAAAAATCTTTAAATTGACAGATATTGAAATTCCAGAAAACATTACAGTAAAAGATTTAGCAGCCGAAATGAAAAAGACAACTTCAGAAGTAATGAAAAAACTATTAGGTTATGGAATAATGGCAACTATAAATAATGAAATTGATTTTGATACAGCATATTTAATAGCACAAGAATTTGGAATAAATGCTAAAAAGAAAGAAACAATAACAGAGGAAGACATATTATTTGATGATTCAGAAGATAGAGAAGAAGAACTAGAAGTAAGACCACCAGTTATTGTTGTTATGGGACACGTAGACCATGGAAAAACTTCACTTTTAGATGCAGTTAGAAAGACTAATGTAATTGAAGGAGAAGCAGGAGGAATTACACAAGCAATAGGTGCTTATAAAGTAAAAATAAAAGATAGAGAAATTACATTCCTAGATACTCCAGGTCATGAGGCATTTACAGCAATGAGAGCAAGAGGTGCACAAATTACAGATATTGCAATTTTAGTAGTAGCAGCAAATGATGGTGTAAAACCACAAACAATAGAGGCTATAAATCACGCTAAATCAGCAGGAATACCAATTATTGTTGCAATTAATAAAATTGATTTACCAGATGCAAATATTGAAAAAGTAAAACAAGAATTAATGGCATATGATTTAGTCCCAGAAGAATGGGGTGGAGAAACAATATATGTTCCAATTTCTGCTAAAAAGAATGAAAACATTGATCAACTATTAGAAATGGTATTATTACAAGCAGATGTATTAGAACTAAAAGCAAACCCAAATAAACAAGCAAAAGGAACTGTAATAGAAGCAAGATTAGATAAAGCAAAAGGACCAATTGCTACTATGCTTGTACAAAGAGGAACTTTAGATGTAGGTGATACAATAGTTGTAGGTTCATCAATTGGTAGAATTAGAGCTATGAAAGATGACAAAGGAAAAACTGTAAAATTTGCAAAACCTTCAACACCAGTAGAAATTATGGGATTAACAGAAGTACCATCAGCAGGAGATACATTCTATGAAGTTAAAAATGAAAAAATGGCAAAACATTTAATAGAAAGAAGAAAACGGCCAAGAAAGAGAAAAAACAATCAATTCAGTTACAAAAGTAACATTAGATAACTTATTTAACCAAATGGAAGAAGGAAAACTAAAAGTACTAAACTTACTTGTAAAAGCAGATGTACAAGGATCTGTAGAAGCAGTTAAACAAGCATTAGAAAAATTAGAAAATGATGAAGTTAAAGTAAAAGTAATACATGCAGCTGCTCGGTGCTGTTAATCAATCTGATGTTACACTTGCAAAAGTATCTAATGCTGTAATAATAGCATTTAATGTAAGACCAGATGCTATGGCAAAAGAAATGGCTGAAAAAGATGAAGTAGAAATAAAACAATATTCTGTTATATATCAAGCAATTGAAGACGTAGAAGCAGCAATGAAAGGAATGTTAGAGCCTAAATTTGAAGAAAAAGTAATAGGAAATGTAGAAGTAAGACAAACATTCAAAATTTCAAATGTAGGAACAATTGCAGGAGGTTATGTACTTTCTGGAAAAGTAGAAAGAAATGCTGGAGTCAGAGTAATTCGTGAAAATGTCGTTATACATGATGGACATTTAGCAACTTTAAAAAGATTTAAAGATGAAGTAAAAGAAGTAGGAAAGGGATTTGAATGTGGAATGCAAATCGAAAATTACAATGACATCAAAGAAGGAGACATAATAGAAGTTTATATTATGGAGGAAATAAAAAGAAATTAATAAAAATAGGATGTGAAAATATATGAAAAAAGATAGAAGAGCAAAAAGAAATAAAGTTAGAAAAAACAAAAAGCAATATGAAACTGAAGAAGTAGTACAAGAAGAAAAAAAATATAATAGAAGAACTAAAACAGGAAAAAGAGACATTTAAAGAAAAAATGCAAGTTCCTAATAATAGAAGAACTAAAGATGAAAATATTATGGCAAGAAAAAATGCTGAATTTGAATATGAAATGAGAAAATCAGCTTATACAAAAGTAGCAGAAAGAATGAAAGACCAAAAAGAAAGATAAAGGAGGAAGGCAATAATGCCAGAAAATCAAACAAGATTAGGTCGTATTAATGAACAATATAGAAAAGAATTAAGTATAATCATTGACCAAGACTTAAAAAATCCAAATGTAACAGGATTAGTTAGTGTAACAAAGGTTAAGGTTACAAATGACCTAAAATATGCAAAAGTATATGTAAGTATCTTAAATTCAAAAAATATTAAAGATACTTTAGCTGGGCTAAAAAAATCTTCTGGCTATATTAGAAGTGAATTGGCAAGAAGAGTAAATTTAAGAAACACACCAGAATTAATATTTGAATTAGACGATTCAATAGAATATGGAACAAAAATAGATACCATATTAAAAGAAATAATGCCTAAAAAAGAGAGGTAAACATATGACGTTAGATGAAATTTTAATAGAGATAAAAAAAGCAGAAAAAATTGTAATAATAACACACGAATCACCAGATGGTGATGCAGTAGGTAGCAGTTTAGCAATGAAACTAATGCTAAGACAAATAGGAAAAGATGCAGATGTTATCATTCCAGAGTATAGTAAAATGTATAAATTCTTACCATTAGCAAATGAAATAAAGGAAATGTCAGAAGTTAAAAAATATGATTTAGCTATTTCTTTAGATTGTGCTACTAGTAAAAGGCTAATGGGGTTAGAATATTTTGAAAATGCTAAAAGAACTATTGTAATAGACCATCACGGAAGCAATAATATGTATGGAGACTTAAACTATGTTAATCCAGTATCTCCAGCTTGTTGTGAAATTTTAGCAAGTATAGCAGAATATTTTGAAATCCCAATTTCAAAAGAATTAGGGACTTGTATAATGACAGGAATTATAACAGATACAGGTGGATTTCGTCATGATGGAATTACACCAGATACATTTGAATACACAGCAGATTTAATTCGCTTGGGAGTTGATGTTCCAGACATATATAAAAGAACATTAAGAACAAAGACAAAAGCAAGTTTCGAATTAACTAAAAGAGTAATTGATAGATTAGAATTATTAGAGGATGGAAAAATTTCTTTTACTTATATAAATAATCAAGATGAAGTAGAAGTTGATAGCCAAGCAGGAGATCACGAAGGATTAGTTGATATTGGAAAAGATATTGAGGGAGTACAAGTTTCTATTTTTGTAAGACAAAAGAAAGATATGGAAAACGTATATAAAGTATCTCTTCGCTCTGAAGATGGAATTAATGTATCAGATATCTGCCTCGTATTTGGAGGCGGAGGACACGCAAGAGCAGCAGGAGCAGTAATTCAAGGAAGCTTGGATGAGGTAAAAGAAAAATTAGTGAAAGAAATAAAAAAATGGATGGATTAATTATTATAAATAAGCCAAAAAATTGTACATCACACGATATAGTAAATAAAGCAAAGAAAATTTTACAAGAAAAAGTTGGACATACAGGAACTTTAGATCCAATGGCACAAGGAGTACTTCCATTATTAGTAGGGAAAGGAACTTTATGTTCAAAATATTTAATTAATCACGATAAAATATATGATGTGCAATTACAATTAGGGATAAAAACCGATACTGCAGATCAAGAGGGAAAAATTGTAGAAACTAAAAATGTAGACAAAAAAATATTAGAGAAAGAATATATTTTAAATATATTAAAGGGGGTTATTGGAAAACAAGAACAATTACCTCCTATTTATTCTGCAATTAAAGTAAATGGTAAAAAACTATACCAATATGCAAGAGAGGGAAAAAACGTAGAAATCAAACCCAGAAATATCGAAATTTATAATTTAGAATTATTAAAAATCGATAAAATGAAAAATCAAATTGAATTTAGGGTAAAATGTAGTAAAGGTACATACATTAGAAGCTTATGTGAAGACATTGCAAATAAACTCGGAAATATTCGGTTATATGTCTAATCTAAATAGAATACAAGTAGGAGAATTCAATATTTCAGATGCTATTAATATAGAAGAATTAGAAAATAAAAATTTTAATATTATTACAATAGAAAAACTATTTGAAAAGGAAGATAAAATTGTTTTAGAAAATCAAAAAAAATTAACATTATTTTTAAATGGTGTTAAATTATCTTATAATAAACCAAAAGGAATTTATAGAATTTACTTTGAACGGTAAATTTATTGGTATTGGAATAGTAGAAAATAACTTACTTAAGAGAGATATTGTAATATAATAAAAATCACTTTCATATATTTAAATATTATAGGAGAGTGATTTTTTGTATTGTATTCAAGAGGCTGACAAGCCTAAATTTATATTAAGAACGTTTAATATTATAAAATTAGTTGAAAATAAAATAATTTTACCAATCACAGGTGATGAACCACTTAAATTTTCAAAAGCACAAAAACTAGCAGAAAAAACAAAAAAAATTTTAAAACAAACAGTAAGCAAGAAAATTGTAATAAGTCGAAAAATTCAAAAACAAAAAGAATATGTAGAAACATTAAAACGAGAAGGATTTGAAATAGTAGATGGAAAATGGTTATTTGAAGTTCTCTCTTGTAAAGTGTTAGACTATATGATAAAAAGAAAAAAGTTGAAGAAAAAAGATTTATCTATTTCAATACTTGTAAATGATTTAACAGAAAATATGATAGCTATAATAAGGCAAATTGCTAAAGAATATAAAAGAGTTAACATTGTAACTAGCTATATGGAAAAATTTAAAAGAATTGAAGAAAAAATATTACAAGAAGATGGAATTATGATAACAGTTGGAAACAATAAGAAAAAGGGACTTGCAAAATCAGAAATTATTTTAAATGTAGATTTTTCATCAAAACTTCTATCAGAGTATAATATATATGAAAATGCACTAATAGTTAATATAAGAGAAAACGTAATAATTACAAAGAAACGATTTAATGGAATTACAATTAACAATTATGATATTACATTTAAAAATTTTGATGATTATGATTATGATAAAATGACTAAATACAAAACTTGTGAAATGTATGAAGCAAATATAAATAAAAAACAGCCATTTTATGAAATTATGAAGAAAATTAAAGCAGATCAAGTAGAAATTAAAAAACTAATGGGGAAAAATGCCATTTACTAAAAATTAAGAACATCTTAAAAAATATTAAAAAGTCTTTTCTTTTTAAGAAAAATGTAATATAATGTATTTGTCAAATTTTAAAGTTGACAAGGGGGTAATAAAATGCCAAACAAAAGGAAGAAAAAACGTAAAAGTGATTATGAAAAAACAAAACCATATAAAGTAAACAAATCAAAGAAAAATAATTCTGAAGATAGTACCAAAAAACCAAAAGTGAAAAAGAGTAAGAAGAATAAATTTTCAGCAAGGCATCCTAAATTAGTTTTGATGTTAAAAATATTAATAGTTCTAATCTTACTAGCATGTGTAATTGGAGCAGGAATTATTGTAGGAATATTCTTTGGACTATTTGGAGACGACTTTGAAATAACAAAAGATGATTTAACCATCAGAGCTTCTAACTCTATCATAGTAGATAGCAATGGTGCAGTAATTGCTGAACTAAGTGGATATGAGAAAAGAAAAATAATTACATTAGAGGATATGGCAGATTACTTACCAAAAGCATATGTGGCTATCGAAGACGAAAGATTTTATGAACACGGAGGAGTGGACTTAAAAAGAACAGCAGGAGCAATTGTAGGTAAACTATTTGGAAGTGGATCATACGGTGGAAGTACTATTACACAACAATTAGTAAAGAACTTAACTGGCGAAAAAGACACAGAAGGAATGGCAGGTATTTTAAGAAAAGTAAAAGAATGGGCAAAAGCTTTCCAAGTTGAAAGAATGATATCAAAAGAGCAAATTCTTGAATTATATCTAAACATTTTATTTGTAGGCTCAAGTAATTTGCACGGAGTTGAATTAGGTGCAGAATATTATTTCAATAAAAGTGCAAAAGATTTAGACTTAGCAGAATGTGCTTTTATGGCAGGAATTAATAGCTCTCCAAATGCATATGATCCATTTAGCACAGAACCGGAAGCAATTGAAAAAATAAAAAATAAAACAAAAACAGTTCTTAATAAAATGCAAGAACTTGGTTTAATCGAATCACAAGAAGAATATGATGCAGCAGTTGCAAAAGTAGATGCAGGGTTACCATTCCAAAAGAATGAAACAGTAGTATCTTCATCATCTTATTCTTATCATACAGATGCTGTATTAGAGCAAGTTATTAATCAAGTTATGGAAGAGCGTGACATATCAAGAGAATTAGCAGAAAACTATGTTTTCAGCAGTGGACTTACTATTTACTCAACAGTAGATGCTAATATTCAAACAAGAGTAGAACAAGAAACATTACAATCAAAATACATTAAAAGTGGACGAGAAAAAAACACAGATGGTAGTCTAAAAAATGAACATACACAAGCAGCAATAGTAGTTATGGATCATAAAACAGGAAATGTATTAGCAGTTTCTGGAGGACTAGGACAAAAAACAGGAAGAAACTTAAATAGAGGAACACAATCTTTAAGACAACCAGGATCTTCTATAAAACCAATAGCAGATATTTCACCAGCACTACAAGAAAAAGTAATAACTGCATCAACAGTATATAATGATACACTTACAGATTTTAATGGATATAAACCACATAATTCAGGAGATTCTTATTCTGGACTAATTAATATTAGACAAATTATAGCCTATTCTAAAAATGTACCAGAAGTTAAAATAATGAGAGAATTAACACCAAGCAAATCTATAGACTACTTAAGAAATTTTGGTGTTAGCACATTAAAAAAGGCAAGTGATGTAGAATCAGGAAAAGATAATGATGAACATTTATCTCTTGCAATCGGTGGTGTAACAGATGGAATTAGCCCATTAGAAATGGCAGGAGCATATTCAGCAATTGCTAATGATGGAGAATATATTGAACCAACATTCTATACAAAAGTAGTAGATTCTAATGGAAATACAGTATTAACACCAAATCAAGAGAAAAGAAGAGTAATATCAGAACAAAATGCTTATATTGTAAAGAGTATAATGCAAGAACCAGTTAGAACTGCAGGTGGAACAGCAACATTTTGTAGTATATCTGGAATGGATGTAGCAGCTAAAACAGGAACAACAGATAAAGATAAAGACAGATGGCTTTGTGGATTTACACCATATTATACAGCAGCATGTTGGTTTGGATATGATGACCCAGAACCAATTATTGGATTTGGAACAAACCCAGCTGGTCAAATATGGGATGCTGTTATGACAGATATTCATAAAGGCTTACCAAGTGCTAAATTTACTGAACCAAGTGGTATTGTAACACAAACAGTATGTAAGGCAACAGGATGTTTAGCAACTACAGGCTGTGGAGCAACATATAGAGAAATTTTCACTTCAGACAATTTACCATCAAAATGTGAAGGACACGGCTCACAAAAAATATGTACAGAATCAAATAAAGTAGCAACTGAGTTTTGTTCACAATATTGCGAGGTAAAAAATAATCCTTATGGTGGAGTTGTTCCAAAAGAAAGACTAAAATTGTGGAGCCCTTCAGGAGCATCTGCAGGAAAAGTGGAAGAAACTTGTGATATTCATACTAAAGCAAAAGAAGCAGAAAAGCCAAAAGAAGAACCAAAAAATACAAATACTAACAAACCAGCAGCAAATACGAACACAGGAGGAACAAGTGGAAATACCTCTGGAGGAAATAACACAGTAGGAAATACAAATGGAACAGGAGGAACCAAACCTTCTAATACAAGTGCAAAAAACAACACAAGCACTACTCCAAACACAGGAACAGAAAGCAAACAACCTTAAAGTACGTGAGATGTGGAAATATAAACTTTCACATCTCATATTAAAATAGCAAGGAGGAAAAAATGGATATTTATTTTTATAATACATTAACAAGAAAGAAAGAATTATTTAAGCCTATTGATGAAAAAGAGGTAAAAATATATTCGTGTGGTCCAACAGTATACAAAGATGCGACAATAGGAAATATGAGAACAAATATATTTCAGGATGTATTAAGAAGAGTTTTAAAATATAATGGATATAACATAAAACATGCTATGAATATAACAGATGTAGGACATTTAGTATCTGATGGTGATGAAGGAGAAGACAAAATGTTAAAATCAGCAAGAGAAGAAAAAAAATCACCAATGGAAATTGCAGAACATTATACAAACTTATTCTTCAAAGATTTAGAATCTTTAAATATTGAAAAGCCAGAAATTATTTGTAAAGCAACAGATCATATTAAAGAAATGATAGAATATGTGGAAAAATTAATCCAAAATGGCTATGCATATGAAACATCAAGTGCTATTTATTTTGACGTATCTAAATTAGATAAATATCCTATATTATCCAATTTAAATGTAGAAAATCAAAAGGCAGGAGCAAGAGTAGATGTTGACAAAGAAAAAAGAAATCCATATGATTTTGCACTTTGGATAAAAGCACCAGAGAATCATTTAATGAAATGGGATAGCCCTTGGGGACCAAGCTATCCAGGTTGGCATATAGAATGTTCTAGTATGGGACAAAAATATTTAGGAGAACAATTTGATATTCATACAGGAGGAATTGATTTAATACCAACACACCACGAAAATGAAATTGCACAAAGTAAGGGAAAATGTGGAAAAGTTCCTGCTAAATTTTGGATGCACGGAGAATATCTATTAATAAATGGTGGCAAAATGTCAAAAAGCCTAGGCAATGTATATTTAATAAAAGATATTATAGAAAAGGGATATGAGCCATTAGTATATAGATTATTTAGTTATTCTAGCCATTATAGAAACAAGCTAAACTTTACGTGGGAAGCAATAGATGCAACTGCCAAATCCTTAGAAAGATTAAGAAGCGGATATCAAGCACATCTGCAAGGAACAGATATGCTTGAGGATAAAATTATAGATAAGCTTGAGACAAATTTCCATCAAGCAATTAATGATGATTTAAATATGCCATTAGCAATTGGAGTAGTTTGGGATGTAGTAAGGCAAGAAAAAAAATCCCCAAAATTTGCGAAATTATTAGAAAAATTTGATACTGTTTTAGGTATAAAAATTGACCAAAAAGCATCCCAAAAAGAATTACCACAAGAAGTTTTATCTTTAATAGAACAAAGAAAACAAGCAAGAGAGCAAAAAGATTGGGCTAAGTCAGATGAATTAAGAAATTTACTTGAAAGTATGGGATATGAAGTTAAAGATACAAAGAATGGAATGGAAGTAAAGTAATTATAATATTAAAGTCTTTATAATTATATTTTTCATAACTTTGTGTGTCGCAACTTACATATCAAATATAATAGTATGTAAGTTGCTCCAATCGCACTTCACTTTGCTTCGTTTGATCGCTTACGCAGTTATTCAAAATATAATTATAAAGACTTTTAAATAATTGACTTTTTACTATAAGAATTATATAATAGTAAAGTAAAAAGCAAAGAAAGGTGGAAATAGTTTATGGCAGTATTGTTACCAGGAGGAGCAGGATTTATTGGAAGTCATACAGCAGTGGAATTATTAGAAGAAGGGAAAGAAATTGTAATAATTGATAATTTTTCCAACAGCAAACCAGAAGTTTTAGAAAATATAAAGAAAATTACAGGTAAAGATTTTAAATTTTATGAAATAGATTATTTAAATCGTAAAGAATTAGAAAAAGTATTTGAAGAAAATAAAATAGATAGTGTTATTAATTTTGCAGGTTTCAAGGCAGTAGGAGAATCTGTACAGAAGCCAATTGATTATTATACAAATAATGTTTCAGGTGCTCTAATATTATTAGACACTATGAAAAAATATGGTTGTAAAAAATTCATATTTAGTTCTTCTGCAACAGTTTATGGTGAACCAGAAAGAATTCCAATTACAGAGGATTGTAAAACAGGAGGAACAACTAATCCATATGGCACAACAAAATTATTTATTGAACAAATATTAAAAGATGTATATCAATCTGATAATACATGGGATATATGTATTTTAAGATATTTTAATCCTGTTGGAGCACATAAAAGTGGACTAATTGGAGAAGAACCTCAAGGAATTCCAAACAATTTAATGCCATACATTGTAAGAGTAGCAAACAGGCAACTACAAGAATTATCTGTATTTGGAAATGATTATGATACAAAAGATGGAACAGGAGTAAGAGATTATATACATGTAGTTGACTTAGCAAAAGGACATTTAAAGGCTTTAGACAAATTAGATAAAGAGGGACAAGGTTTATATATTTATAATTTAGGTACAGGCACAGGATATAGCGTACTTGATATGGTAAAAGCATTTGAGAAGTCAACCCGGAAAACAAGTTCCATACAAAATTACACCAAGAAGACCAGGAGATATTGCTAAATGCTATGCAGACCCTAAAAAGGCAAATGAAGAATTAGGTTGGAAAGCAGAAAAAACTTTAGAGGATATGTGCAGAGATTCTTGGAATTATATTGAAAAAAAATAATTTCTTTGAAATTTTAAAAAGTGTTCATTAAAAATCTTAAAAAGTGTTCATTTAATATAAAATAATGATGTATGTTTTATATTCTAGGAGGTAATAAAAATATGAGCTTGACTGAAAAAGGATATAGAAGAAGATTAATAGATGATAAATTAGAAAAATATCTAGAAGTTTTTGGTGCTATTTTAATTGAAGGACCAAAGTGGTGTGGAAAGACATGGACATCATTAAATCATGCTGAAAGTGTTTCTTATGTTACAGAAACTTCTACAGAAAAATTAGCTTTAATAAATCCAAAGAATATATTCACAGAAAAAAGACCTCAACTTATTGATGAATGGCAAATAGTACCATCAATATGGGATAGTGTAAGACATGAATGTGACAGAAGTCATGATACAGGAAAATTTATTTTGACAGGTTCAACAACATTAAGAAAAGATAAAGAACAAAAACAAGTGCACCATTCTGGAGCAGGAAGAATTGCTCGAATAAAAATGCAAACGATGAGCTTATATGAATCAGGAGATTCAAATGGAATTATATCTATACGTGAAATGCTTGAAAGTAAAAATATAAACAGAAATATAGGAGAAACAGAATTAAAAACACTTGCTAATTTAATTGTTAGAGGTGGTTGGCCAGAAAGTTTAAACATAAAAAAAGAGAACTATACTTTAATACCCAAAAGTTATATAGAAGCAATATTGAATGTTGAAATTAATGAAGAAGAAAAAACGAGAGACAAAAATAAAATGAATATGCTATTAAAATCTTTAGCAAGAAATGAATCTACTATTGTTAGTAATAAAACAATTATAAAAGATATTGAAGAATATGAAACGAATGAAGACTTAATTACAAGTAGAACTACAATTGTTGATTATTTAGATTTTCTTGAAAGACTTCACTTGTTAGAAAATCAAGAAGCATATAATTTAAATTATCGCTCACCTGAAAGAGTGGGTAAGTCAGTAAAAAGACATTTTGTAGACCCATCATTATCTTGTGCTTGTCTAAATCTAAATGCTGATAAATTAATGAAAGATTTAAATACATTTGGTTTCCTTTTTGAAGCTCTTGTTGAAAGAGATTTAAGAGTATATATGAATTATTTAGATGGAAAATTATATCATTTTAGGGATAATATAAGTGGATTGGAGATAGATTCAATATTAGAATTTGAAGATGGAGAATATGCAGCAGTAGAAATAAAACTTGGCTATAATGAAGTGGATAATGCAATAGAAAACTTACAAACTTTTTATAAAAATATGGTAAAAAAGCCTAAATTTATGTGTGTTATTGTTGGTGTATGCCAAGCAGTTTATAAAGTACCTGATACAAATATATATGTAGTTCCTATTACCGCTTTAAGACCATAATAGAAAGATTATAAAGCAAGGAGGAAGTGAAAGTGGAAAATAAAGCAGTTCTAATAAACAAATTAGAAAGCATACAAAAATGTATTAATAGAATTAATGAAGAATATGAAAATAATTCAGATAATTTAAGAAGCATTTGAATTATTATATGAAAAAAATTTAATTACAGAAAAAGTTTGTAGCAATATGAAAAAAATGATAGAATTTATAAATATTGCAGTTCATGACTATAAAAATATAGATGAAGAAATCCTGCAAGATGTAATAGAAAACCACTTAGGAGAATTAGAAGATTTTGCAAGAGAAATGTTAAACAAATAAAAAAGGAGGCTAAAATGTTAGACTTTAAACAAGAAATAGCAGAATATATTGCAAAAGTAATAACTTTAAGCCAAGAAGAAATAAAAGCATATATAGAAAAACCCAAAGACACAAAAAATGGAGACTATGCATTTCCGTGTTTTCGACTTAGCAAAGAACTAAAAAAACCACTTATTGAAATTGCAAACGATATTAAAGAAAAAATAGAAACGAATCCAGATATAATCGAAAAAGTAGAAGTAGTAGGACGGATACCTAAATTTCTATGTAAACAGCAAAAAATTGGTGCAAGAAGTAATAAATGAAATGGAAAAAGAAGAATATGGAAAATCAAAAATAGGAGAAAATAAAACAATATTAGTAGAATATTCTTCACCAAACATTGCAAAACCATTTCATATAGGACATTTAAGAACAACTGTAATTGGTGCAGCGCTTTATAATATTTATAAATATCTAGGATATAATACAATTGGAATTAATCATTTAGGAGATTATGGAACTCAATTTGGAAAACTAATTGAAGGATATAAAAGATGGGGAAATGAATACAACTTAGATGAAAATCCAATTGAAGAATTAATGAAAATTTATGTTAGAATAAATGAGTTATGCAAAGAAGATGAAACAGTTTTAGAAAATTGCAGAGAAAATTTTAAATTATTGGAACAAAAAGATCCATACTGCACAGAGCTATGGGAAAGATTTAAAGATTTAAGCTTAAAAGAGTTCCAAAAAATTTATGATATGCTTCGGAATTAAATTTGATGCAATAATTGGAGAATCATTTTACATAGACAAAATGGACAAGATATATGAATTATTAGAACAAGCAAATGTACTAAAAGAATCAGATGGAGCACAAGTTGTAGATTTAGAAGATAAAAACTTAGGTGTATGTATTATAAAAAAATCAAATGGTTCTAGTATATATGTAACAAGAGATTTAGCTGCAATTCGCTATAGAGCACAAACTTATGACTTTAATAAATGCTTATATATAGTTGCTTATGAACAAGCACTTCACTTTAAACAATTATTTGAAGTAGCAAAATATTTAGACATACCAGAAAAATGCAAACAAGGGTTAAAACATGTACAATATGGAATGACAAGACTTCCAAGTGGAAAAATGTCTACAAGAGAAGGAAATGTTGTAAAAGTTGAAGACCTACTTTTAGAATCAATTACAAGGGTAGAAAAAATTATTGAAGAAAAAAATCCCAATAATATGGAAAATCAAAAAGAAGAAGCTAAAAAAATTGGAATTGGAGCAATTGTTTTTCATAATTTAGCAAATACTATTATTAAAGACCAAGTATTTGATTGGAACCAAGTATTAAACTTTCAAGGAGAGACTCGGACCATATATACAATATACATATGTACGTACAAAAAGTGTATTAGAAAAAGTAGGATATATGCCAAAATATGAAGAAATAAATATAGACTATCTATTAGATGAAGCTTCACAAAATATATTAAAATTAGTTTATGACTTTGAAAATATTTTAGTACAAGTAACAGAGAAAGATGAACCATCAATACTTTCAAGATATCTAATTGACTTAGCAAAAGCTTATAGTAATTTTTATAATGAAAACAAAATTATAAATGAAAATAAACAATTGCAAGATGCTAGAGTTTATTTAACATATATGGTAGGAAAAGTCTTAAAAACAGGTGCAAAATTATTGGGAATAGAAATGCCTAATAAAATGTAATAAAATAAAGAAATAGGAGGAATAATAAGATGGCAGGAAAACATGATTATGATGAAGAAGAGTTACCAAAAGCGATGAGAAAAAATAACAAAACATCTCGGAACAAGAACCCAAAAATCAGAGACAAGTTATAACGACAAAAAAACAAAAAAGAAGAAAAGTGGATTAAAATTATTTGGAAAGATAATTTTAGTATTAATAATTTTATTAGGAATTTTATTAGGTTATATTTTTTGGTATATTAATGATAAATTAGGAAAGATGCAACAAGTTGATATAAATGAAGAAGAACTTCGGAATTTCTGAAGAAGTAAATTCAAACTTATCTGAGTATAGAAATATTGCTGTTTTTGGTGTAGATAGTAGAAGTAATAATTTAGAAAGAGGAAATAGGAGTGACTGTATTATTATTGCAAGTTTAAATAATAACACAAAAGAAGTAAAATTAATATCTGTTTATAGAGATACTTTTGTACAAATAGAAGGACATGGCTTAGATAAAATAACACATGCATATTCATTTGGCTCTGCACCACTTGCAATAAATACTTTAAATACAAATTTTGACTTAAATATTAAAGAATTTGTAACAGTAAATTTTGATTCTGTCGCAGAAGCAGTCGATGCATTAGGAGGAGTTAATATAAATATTACATCACAAGAAGAATTAAAATATTTAAATTCTTATATTGATGAAACAGCTAAAGTAACAGGATTATCAAATGCAAGAGTAGCATCAATTGGAAATCAAACTTTAAATGGAGTACAGGCAGTTGCATATTCAAGAATTCGTTATACTGCAGGAGGAGACTATAAAAGAACAGAAAGAATGAGAACTGTTATTGAAGCAATGCTTACTAAATTAAAAACAAAAAGCATAGGTGAAATTAATAATTTCTTGGATAAAATTTTACCAAAAGTATATACTAATATTACATCAGGAGAAATATTCAGTTTATTACCAAGTTTAGCTAGTTTTAAAATATCAGAAAGCATAGGCTGGCCTTATGAAACAAAAGGAATTACCTTAGATAGATGGTATGGAGTTCCAATTACTTTAGAAAGTAATGTAACAAGATTACATCAAGAAGCTTTTGGACAAACAGATTATGTGCCATCAGAAACGGTTAAAAATATTAGTAATCAGATTATACAAAGAACGGGATATAGTAATTAAGTTATAATCATAAATTAGAAACAGAATTTAAGATAACAAAAATCTTGAATTCTGTTTATTCTTTATGGATAAAATTTTACCAACAGTATATAATAATATTATATTAAAATAAATATTTAGTTTGTTACCAAATTATATGCCAACAGAAAAATAAAAAAGTTAGTAATTATATTATTTAAAGAGCAATATATAGAAAATTATAAAGTGTTAACCAATGCAAGTTGACACTTTATGTTATTAAATTAACAATAAAAATCACAAAAATATCAACAGAAAACGACATTTTTATTGACAATAATCTAAAAAAAATATATAATTATTAGGAGAATATTAATGATTATATATTGGGGGATAAGATGGATATTAACACAGATAGTCAAAGCATAATATTGGAGGAAAATTTGAATAATGATATAAAAACAGAAGTGAGTAAAAAGACAGTTTATCTAAAAGTAAAAAGAATAATAGATATAATAATATCAAGTTTGGGGTTAATTATTTTATCACCAGTTTTTTTATTGTTGGCAATTATTATCAAAATGGACTCAAAAGGTCCAGTATTTTTTGCACACATAAGAGTAGGGAAAAATGGTAAAAAATTTAAAATGTATAAATTTAGAACAATGTGTGACAATGCACAAAAAATGATAAGAAAATTTAATCCAGAACAAAAAAAAGAATTTGAAGAAAACTACAAATTAAAAGATGATCCAAGAATTACAAGAGTGGGAAAAATTTTAAGAAAAACAAGTTTAGATGAATTACCACAAATATTTAATATTTTAATAGGTGATTTATCAATAGTAGGACCAAGGGCGATTATTACTAAAGAATTAAAAAAATATGGAGATAATAAAGAAAAATTTTTAAGCGTTACTCCTGGACTTACTGGCTATTGGCAAGTAAATGGAAGAAGTAATACAACTTATGAAGAAAGAATAGAAATGGAACTATATTATATTGATAATATGTCTTTTAAATTAGATTTAAAAATATTTTTAAAAACATTTATAGCAGTTTTCAAAAAAGAAGGAGCGGTTTAAAATGTCTGAGGATGAAAAAATTAAAGTATCAATTATAATGCCTGTTTATAATGTAGAAAAATTTTTAGAAAAAACATTTCAAAGTGTAATAGATCAAACTTTTAAAGACTTTGAATTATTAGTTGTAGATGATGGAGCAACAGACTCAAGTGGAAAAATTTGTGATGAATATGCACAAAAAGATAATAGAATACAAGTTTTTCATAAAAAAAATGGTGGAGCACCAGAAGCAAGAAATGTAGCAATAGAAAAAGCAAAAGGTAAATATATATACTGTATGGATTCAGATGACTGGATTGAAAAAGAATACATAGAAAAAATGTACAATTTAGCAGAAGAAAATAATGCAGATATAGTAATCACTGGATTTTTAATGGAATATTTCCAAAATGGAAAAGAAGTTACATATAAGACAGATGTAGAAGATAAAGTATATAAAAACAAAGAAGAATTTAGAAATAATGCTTATAAATATTTTAATAACAGTTTTTTAAGTTTAGCTTGTAATAAATTATTAAAAAGAGAAATAATTATGAGCAACAATATAAGATTTCCAAATACAAAATGGGATGACCATCATTTTAATATGGAATATTTAAAAGATGTAAATATTGTTGTAATTTCATCTATAGCAATGTATCATTGGTACCGTTCAAGAGAAGGGTCAGAAACAATGATAAATTATAGCGATGTGAATATGTTTGAAAAAAGACTAGAACATTATGAGCATGTAAAAAAATTATATAATTATTGGGGAGTAAATAATAAAGAAAGTGTAGATGGAATTAGTTGCTATTTTATAGGACGAGTATTTCAATGTATACAGGAATTAGCTGATAATAAAAAGATTACATATAAAGAAAAAAGAAATAAAGTTAAAATTATTCTAGAAAATGAAAATACACAAGAAGGATTAAAAAATGCAAAATCATTATCTACGAAATTTAAAATATTAACAATACCAATGAAATGTAAAAATGTAACAATATCTTTGCTTTTTGGAAATATTGTTAGTTTTTTTAGAAAATGTTTGCCAGGATTATTTATAAAGATGAAAGAAAAAGAAGTACACGGGAAATAGGTGAGAAAGTGAAAGTAAAATATCTAATTATAGGAGCAGGAATATCAGGATTAACATTTGCAAATTATGTAGATGATTATTGTATTATTGAAAAGGAAAATACAGTAGGAGGCTATTGTAGAACAATAAAAAGAAATGGATTTATATGGGATTATGCTGGACATTTTTTCCATTTTAAGACTAAAGAATTCAAGGAAAAATTTGATAAAGCAATAAATAAAAATGAAATTATAGAAGCAGATAAATGTACTAAAATATTCTATAAAAATAATTTAATTGATTATCCATTTCAAATGAATATTCATCAGTTAGAAAAACAAGACTTTATAGATTGTTTATATGATTTATTTAATAAAGAAGAAAAAGAGACCTATGATAATTTTCTAGATATGTTATATGGTAAATTTGGAAAATCAATAACAGAAATGTTTTTAAAACCATATAATGAAAAATTGTACGCAGTAGATTTAAAAAAGTTAGATCAAAATGCTATGGGAAGATTTTTTCCTTATGCTAATAAAGAACAAATTATAAATAATATGAAAGAATCAAAAGATAAATCATATAATAATAAGTTTTCTTACCCAAAAGGCGGTGCAGAAGTATTTATTAATG
>CANRFI010000018.1 GCA_947629855.1 uncultured Clostridia bacterium | reverse complement strand
TTGGAGCAGGTAGTGGGAATCGAACCCACGTCATCAGCTTGGAAGGCTGAGGTTCTACCATTGAACTACACCTGCAAAGTTCTCTTCCTGACAATTATAAATTATAAATGTTTTTCTTTTTTTTGTCAATAGTTTTTAAAAAATTTATTATCGTTCTAGATTTTTTCTATTGAACTCAACGCCATTGATTCTTTTTGTATAAATTATATTTTCTGTTTTTATTCTCTCTACATTAGGCAATCTCGTTCTTTCACCGCATTTGTCTCTGTGTTGTTTTTTGTTGACTTTGAAATTCTCTTGCCATTTTTAAAATATATTCATTTGCTAAATTTTTATCAATTGGAACTTTTTTTACTTTTCCTTTTTTACTCTTTGCATATTGCTCCATTTCTTTTATCAATTCTAAATCAGAATTGCTCATAATTGCTGCTATCATTCCATCATCAATTGCCATTTTGAACATTGAAACATCATTTAATCCATTTCCAATACAAATATAACCATATTGTGGTTTTAGCATTGCAACTAATGCTTTTACCGCTTCTCCTTTATTTATATTTTTTTGAGCAATGTCTAAACGGTAATTTTTATATTCTCTTTTTGGAAACTCTGTTTTATCCATATCAGTCCAAAAATCTAAAGTTTTAATAAATTCTGCATTTTGCCTAATTTTTTCTTGCTGTCCAGCTAATGTTAGTTTAGTTAAATCTTCTGCTTCTTTTATTTCTTCATAAATGTTCCTACAAAATTTTACTTTTCTACTATTTCTATAATAATTTCTTACCTCCGCTTGATCTGATGCAAATATATTTTTACCATTTGTATATCTAATAAAGTCTATATTTCCACCATTTCTTAAAAATTCATCTACTATTTTTATTACTTTTTTGTTTTCTAATTTTTTCTGAATTAAAAAAGTCTGTTTATTTGCATAATATATGTTTGCACCATTATCACCCACAAGGATTTCTGGCATTCTTATTTTCTTTGTTTTAATACTTTCTTCTATATCTCCCACTGTTCTTCCTGTAATAGGTATTACCATACCACCCATTGTGGCTACTAAATGAAAAATTTGATTCAATTTTTTATCTTCTAAGTTTATCGTATAATCTTTATCGGTGAATATAATAAATTGAGGTCTTTTCATTTTTATTCTCCTTTATAAACATGCTTTAACTAGTCCTACAAACAATGGTGATGGCTTATTTGGCCTTGATTTTAATTCTGGATGGAATTGTCCTGCAATAAAGTAAGGATGGTTATCTAATTCAACCATTTCAACTAATAATCCATCTGGTGATGTACCTGATATTTTTAAACCAGCTTTTTCTAATCTTTCTCTGTAAGCATTGTTATATTCATAACGATGTCTATGTCTTTCTGAAATTTCTTCTCGTCCGTATAATTCATAGGCTTTTGTTCCTTTTTTTATGATACAAGGATAAGCCCCTAATCTCATTGTTCCTCCTTTTTTCTTAATTGTTTTTTGATCTTCCATGATATGAATTACTGGATTAGTTGTCTTTTCATCTAATTCCGCTGAGTTTGCATCTTCCAATCCTAACACGTTTCTTGCAAATTCTACTACTGCCATTTGCATTCCTAAGCAAATTCCTAAAAATGGTATATTGTTTTCTCTTACATATTTTATTGTTTCTATTTTTCCTTCGATTCCTCTACTTCCAAATCCTCCTGGAACAATTACACCATCAATTCCTTTTAACTTTTCGGCAACATTTTCTTTAGTAATAGATTCCGAATCAATTAAATGTGCTTTTACCTTTACATTGTTAGCAAATCCTGCATGATATAAACTTTCAATAACAGAAATATAAGAATCTTCTAGTCTTACATATTTTCCAACAATTGCTATATTTACTACTTTACTTTCATCAATATTTCTAATGTTTTTAATCATTGTTTCCCATTTTGAATTATCTGGAATATAATTTTCTAGTTTTAACTGGTTGCATACTTCTCTTGCTAAACCTTCTTTTTCTAACATTAATGGTACTGCATACAAATTATCTGCTGTTTTATTTTGAATTACACTTGTTTTTCTTACATTACAAAATAGAGATAATTTTTCTCTTATGCTATCTGGTATATCAGATTCAGTCCTACAAACTAATATGTTTGGCTTTATTCCTAAACTTTGTAATTCTTTTACAGAATGCTGAGTTGGTTTAGATTTTATTTCATTTGAACCATATATATAAGGAAGTAATGTTACATGAATATAAATTACATCTTCAGAATTTTTTTCTAAGCCTACTTGACGTATTGCTTCAATTATAGATAAACCTTCTATATCGCCTACTGTTCCACCTATTTCTGTTATAACAATGTCAGTATCAGTGTTTTCAAATCCATATATTTTTTCTTTTATTTCGTTAGTAATATGAGGAATTACTTGAACAGTTTTTCCTAAATAATCTCCTCTTCTTTCTTTTTCTATTACATTTTGATATATTTTTCCCATTGTAATACTTGAATTTTTAGTTAAGTTTTCGTTAATAAATCTTTCATAATGTCCTAAATCTAAGTCGGTCTCTGCTCCATCATCTGTTACAAAAACTTCTCCATGTTCATAAGGATTCATAGTTCCTGGGTCTACGTTTATATAAGGATCAAATTTTTGAATTGTAACTTTATATCCTCTATTTTTTAATAGTCTTCCAAGAGATGCTGCTGTTATTCCTTTTCCTAATCCTGATACCACTCCACCTGTAACAAAAATATACTTTGTATTCATATAAAATATACTCCTTTTCTAAATTTCTATACAATAGCAATTTTAAAAATTAAAAAAAGATTAAAAAAATTACCAAACGCGGTTTTTTTTTAATCTATATTTATTTTACCACTTGATTTTATTTTTTTCAAGTGTTTTTTACATTTTTATGAATTTTTCATTATTTTTTGAAATATTGTCAAAAATTTCAGTCTTTAATAGCAGTTTTAATTTTCTCCATTAGATAATGTGTTCCACCATCTGGATTGTTTTGCGTGTTTTCTATCATACTAATAATCAAAATATCTCCATTTGCTCTACCATTAGTAAAACAGTCAAACCAGGCAAGTGTTCCGCTTCCGTGTATCTTCGTTTGAGGCTTTTAATTCAGCTGTGCCAGTTTTCCCAGCTATTGTTAAACCTTCTATTCTAGCAGTATGACCTGTACCTTGTTCATTTTCTACTACTTGGATTAGATCATTTTTTATTGTATCTGCTGCATTTTTAGAAAATGCGCCTTCTTTTAAAATCTCTCCTTTTTTTGTTTCATTATATTCTATATATGGTTTTATCATATTTCCTTCATTTGCAAAGGCAGAATATATTGATGCCATATGAATTGGATTTACTAAAATGCTTCCTTGTCCATAACCAGAATCTGCAAGTTTTGTTTCTCCTTCTATTTTGTTCCCATTTTGATTTGCATATTGTGATTTTGCAAGTTCCATTATAAATGGCAATTCTTCATTAAATCCTATTTTATCTAAGTTTTGAACAAATTTATCATTACCTATTTTTAAAGCTGTTTGAGCAAAATAAATATTATCAGAATAAACTAATCCATTTAATAAATTCTTTGCTCCATTATATGATGTTAGTGTAGTAATTTTGTAATCTCCCCAAGAAGAGTCCTTTTGCCAACTTGTTCCCGTATATCCATAATCATCATTTGGTGTTATTGTATCTGTTGTTAAAGCTATTGCTCCAGTAATTGGTTTAAATGTTGAACCTGGACAGTATTTTTGCGTAAAACGATTATATAAAGGTTTATTTACATCATTATTTAACTCTTGCCATTTGCTATCTGTCATTCCTAATACAAAATCATTAGAATTAAATGTTGGAGTGCTTACTAATGCTAATAATTCCCCTGTTTTAGGTTCCATTACAACAAAGAAACCTTTATTTTCTTTTATTTGATTATATAACTTTAATTGTAAATTACTATCTATTGTAAGTTTTACATCTTTGCCATCTTTTTTATCTTGTTTTATAATTTGGGCTATTTTATTTTCGTTTTCGTCTACAATATAAATTTCTGTTCCATCTATTCCTCTTAATGTATCTTCATATACATATTCTAATCCTAATTTTCCTATAACACTTGATGTATTATAGTTTTTTCCTTGATTTTTTTCTAGTTCTTCTGCATTTATTCCTTGTACATATCCAATTAAATGTCCTGCTTCTTCTCCTAGTGAATATACTCTTCCTTCCTCATCATTTATTAATATTCCTGGAATTTCAAGTAATGATTGTTTTAAATTTACATTTGATGCTGATATTTTCTTTACTGGTACAAATGTATCATCTCTTACCCAAGATGCTTTTAATTGTTGGTTAATGTATTCAGTAGATGCTCCTGTTAACTCAGAAATTTTACTGATATTTTGTTCTTTATTTTCGCCTAATTTTCCGTGGTACAATTCCAACTGATAGGATTTTTCCATCAGTTGCTAATTTTATGTTGTTTCTGTCTAATATGTCCCCTCTTCTAGCTTTAATTGTTGATATTCTTACTTTTTGATTGTTTTCTAATTGTGGAAAAATAAAATTTGATGACCATTTTAATTTATAGTCCTTATCAGTCTTTTGAGCTATTACTTCATTATCAAATTGGATTTCTCCTCCAGCAGTGAACATAGTCTCATTATATAAAATTTTATAACCATTTTCCTGTTTTTCTAAATCTGTTATTTCGATTTTTATATTATTACATTCAATTCCTTCATAAATATTCTTATTTCTTGTAATAAATTCTTCCTTACTTATATCTATATTTGACACTTTTTCATACATTGCATCATAATTTTTTTCTTGTATTAAATTTACAAAGTCTGTTAATAATTTCTTTGCTTGTTCTTCATTTTGTTTGTTTTGGAAAAATATTATAGTAATTGTTGAAATGACTATTAATAGAATTATTAATATTATTATAATTAGTTTTTTATTTTTCATAAATAATAAATCCTTTCTTGCTTCGTTTGTAATTTAAATGTATATGATTATACAACAATTATATACTTAACCTTTCTAAGTGTCAATATTTTGCTTTTTCTATGCAAATATGGTATAATAAACTTAGTAACTTATTGTTTACGCACTGTGATATGAAAGGAGAGTTCAAATGAACAGGCCTTGCGACTTTAAGGATGTTGCAAAAGTAACTAATGAGGATGAGTTTTATCTTCATAACGCCAATCAAGCACTCAATGAATTAAAGGAGTGTTCGGAACAATCGCCTGATGAATTCGAGAAATTGTTCATTAGAAGCGGGTTTGAGACGCGGAAAGTTGATGACAATTTATCCAAGTTATGCCATTTGACTGAGGTCAAAAATGCTGTAGGAAAGGTTGTCATTTTTCACTGCTGCATATCTGTCCATTTGATGGAACTTCTACTGAAAAACGGCTATGCTGTAGACGTTCCTTATCATATGGAAAATGAAAGATTTGTTTTTCAGCTCATCAGGAAACAGGAAGCCCTTTAAGTAGGGCTTCTTGTCTTTTTTTTATGTTTTTGCTATAATGTTTTTATAAAATTATAAGGAGGTTTGAATTTATGCCAACACCACATAATGAAGCAAATTTAGGTGAAATTGCTAAAACTGTTATTATGCCAGGAGATCCACTTCGTGCTAAATATATTGCTGAAAATTTTTTAGACAATGCTAAATTAGTAAATAGTGTAAGAGGAATGTATGCTTATACTGGAACTTACAAAGGAAAAGAATTAACTGTTATGGCTTCTGGTATGGGAATGCCAAGTATGGGAATTTATTGTTATGAGTTATATAAATTTTATGATGTAGATAATATTATTAGAATTGGTTCTTGTGGCGCATATTCATCAGATTTAAACTTGTTTGATATTATTCTAACAGAGAAAGTATTTACAGAAAGTAATTTTGCTCTTACTTTAAACAACGAAAATTGCCATATTGTAGAAGCAAATAAAGAGTTAAATTCAAAGATTTCTAATACTTCAAAGGAAATAAATATTTCAATAGTAACAGGAAATACTATTTGTACAGATTGTTTTGATTTTTATATGACAGATTTAAATCAATTTTTTAATCGTTTTCCTCAAGATTTTAATCCTATTGGTGCAGAAATGGAAGCTTTTGCTTTGTTTTATACAGCAAAATTACTTAATAAAAAAGCAAGTTGTTTAATGAGTGTTGTAGATTCTAAATATATTAAAACAGTTGCAACGTCTGAAGAAAGACAAAATGGACTAAATAATATGATAAAATTAGCATTAGAATCGTCTCTAAAATGTTGATATATGATATTTTTTGTGCTATAATAATATAGATTCTTGCAAAAATGCAAATCATTATCAGGAGGCTAGAAAAATGGAAAAGAATCTTAAATTTCGGCAAGTTGTTATCAAGGATGTTTTAACTGAAACAGGTGTTGGGCTGTATGTTGCATCTAATTTTGAGTTAAGAAAAGAAATAGTGGAATTTTTAGAAGAATTTTTAAATAGTATCAAACCTGAAAATTCCACCACTACAGTTATACAAGCCCATATCCACTAATCTACAATTAAGAGATTCATAGTTTCATCTATCTAAACTTCAAAAACCGAGATTCATTTATATGAATCTCGGTTTTTTTATTTTTTTATTGATAAAATTTTATATTTCATAATACCTGCTGGGGCATTTACTTCTACAATATGATTTTTTTTAGCACCTAATAATGCTGCACCTAAAGGTGATTCATTAGAAATTTTATTTTCTTCTAAATTTACTTCTGTTGAACCAACTATGGTATATTCTATTTTTTCATCAAATTCCATATCTAAAACTTTTACAATATTTCCTATTTGAACTGTTTCTGTGTCTATCTCTTTTTCATCAATGATTTTAGCATGTCTAATTTTATTTTCTAATTCTGCTATTTTTACTTCATTTTCTGCTTGTGCAGTTTTTGCTTCATCATATTCTGAGTTTTCTGATAAGTCTCCAAATCCTAAAGCTACTTTTATTCTTTCTGCAATTTCTGCTCTTTTTTCAGTTCTTAAATAATTTAACTCCTTTTCTAAATTATCATATCCTTCTTGTGTTAATATTACTTCTTTTTCTTCCATAGTGTATTCTCCTTTCAAATATTGTTAAAAAAATCTTTTATTATATTACGGCAAAAAATGAAATTTGTCAAGCAAATTTCATTTTATTTCATTAATTCTTTTGCACCCTTCATATAATCAACCCCTGAAAATATAGTTGCAATTGTTTGTACAATCATCATAATAGTTACTGTTAAATTTAAAATAAATTCACCATTTTGTAAGTCTCCGAGTAAAACATTCTCCAAATGCATTTAAATCAATAAATGCTAAAATAATTGCTATCATTTGTGTAACAGTTTTGAATTTTCCCCATTTAGATGCTGCAATTACTTTTCCGCCCTTTTCTACTGCAATTAATCTATAACCAGATACTAAAAATTCTCGAGCTAATACAATAATAGGAATTAATGCTGGTAATTTTTCCATTTCTACTAGCATAATCATAGCAGCAATTACTAATATTTTATCTGCTAATGGATCTAAAAATTTTCCAAATGTAGTAACTTGATTATTTTTTCTTGCTAAATATCCATCTAATTTATCTGTTAGAGATGCTACTATAAATACTATGTCTATTAACCAATAAGTAATTGGTATTCCATAAATTTCTCCTTTTATTCCTAAAAATGGAATAATTACCATCAAAGGTACTAAAAAAACTCTAAATATGGTTAATTTATTAGGTAAGTTCATTAAATTCCTCCTATTTTAATATTTCAATTGCTCTTTGTAATTGTGTATCATCTTTTTCTTCTACTGATAAAACGTTTTCTACTGTTTCTGGTAACTCTACTACTTCATCTGGTTCAATTCCTTTTTCATTGATTTCTGATTTTTTAGGTGTTAAATATTTCTGAGTTGTAACTTTTAATCCACTTCCATCTGGTAATGATAATATACTTTGAATTATACCTTTACCAAATGTATTTGTTCCAACAATTTTTGCTTTTCCTAAATCTTTTAAACATCCAGCAAGTATTTCAGATGAACTTGCCGTATTTTCATTTGTTAAAATAACAACAGGCATATTAATTATTGGATTCTCACTTGCTTTTTTTATTTCTTCATTATTATTTTTGTCTACTTCATATAAAAGTACTTCTCCTTTGTCTACAAAATAGTCCGCTATTTTTAAAGCTTCATCTACAATTCCTCCACCATTATTTCTTAAATCAATAATTAATGATTTTATTCCTTTATTTTTCAATTCTTCAAATTTTGTTTTAAATTCCTCTGCAGTATCTTCATCAAAAGATTCAAATTCTATATAACCTATATTATTACTTAGTATTTTTCCTTCTACTGGATTAACTATTATCTTTTCTCTCTTAATTTCAAAGGTTTTAGTTTCTGTTCCTCTTAGTATTTCTAATTTTACTGTTGTGTCTGCTTCTCCTTTTATTTCTTTTGATGCAACTGTCATATCACTTCCTTTATATTGAATGCCATCAACTGATATAATAAAGTCTCCGGGTAATAATCCTGCTCTTTCTGCTGGACTATTTTTTATTGGTGCTAACACTTGTATTTTATCTTCTTTAGTATTTTCTACCATATAAATACCTATTCCAATAAAATTACCCATTGCATCATCCAAATAATCTTTCATATCATCTTTTGATATGTATTCTGTATATGGATCATTTAAAGCACTTATATAACCTTCAATTGCTCCTTCTTTTAACTTTTCTTCATCTACTTGGCCTAAATAATATTTATCAATTATGCTTTTATAATTATTAAGAGTTGTTTGAATATCTGAACTACTAGATAAAGAACTAATGTTATTGTTTTTGTTTACAAAATATTGATACATTCCTATTGATGTAAGTAAAAATGTTAAAAATGCTACTAATACAACTAGCATTATAATTTTATATACTTGGAATCTTTTATTTTCCTCCATTTGATTTAGTTCCTCCTGTCTGAATAATTAAAATCAATAGGCGGATTTTACTTCCGCCTCCATTTAATATTATATGTTTTTTATTTAAAATAATTACGAAATTATATTATTACTACTCTATTGAATATATGGTAATGGATCTACATATGTACCATTTTTTATCATTCCAAAATGCAAATGGCTTCCAGTTGAATGTCCGGTAGTACCAACTGCTCCAATTTGTTGTCCAGCAGATACGGTTTGACCTGTTGATACATAAATTGCAGAGCAGTGTGCATAAACTGTAACTAATCCATTTCCATGACTAATTTCTATATAATTGCCAAATCCTCCTCCACAGCCACAATTATTTCTTGAATTTTTTGGATAATCGTGAGTACAAGAATTAGAAACCAGTATAACTGTTCCTGAACCTGCTGCTAAGATACTTGAACCATGTGGAGCAGCTAAGTCAATTGCTTTGTGATTAGTAGAGCCTATTCCGTCCAGGTGATGTCCTTCCTCCAAAATAAGATGAAATATAAGTATAATTTGGACAAGGCCATTTCATTTGACCATTATGTACGACTCCTCCTGAACCTCCAGATGAAGGATTACTTGTAGTTCCTCCATTTTGTCCTTTATTTTGATTTTCTTGTGCACGTCTTGCTGCTTCTTCAGCTGCTTTTCTTATTCTTTCTTGTTCTGCCAAATATTGTTGTTTATATTGATCAAGTTTTGTTTGTAAATCTTTTTCCTCTTCAGATAAATTTGCTATTTGTTGATTTTTTTCATTTTTTGCTGTTTGTAATTGAGTAGAAACACTTTGTTTACTTGCTTTAGAAGTTGCTAACTCTTGTTTATTTGCCTCTAATTCCTTTTTGGCTTCTTCTATCTCATTTTTTTGTTTTTCTATTTGTTCTAATAGTTCTGTATCTGCATCTGCTATTTTAGATACTAAATAGTAATTTGAAATCATATCTACTATGTTATCAGAAGATAGCAAAAAGTCTAAATAAGAAGTTTCTCCTGACATATAAGATGCAACTAATCTTTTTTCTAATAAGTCATCTTGTTTTTTGTAATTTTCTTCTGCTTCTTTTATTTTATTTTGAGAGTCTTCTATTTTAGTATTTAAAGTATCTATTTGTCCATTTAGCTTATCAATTTCTTCTTCATATGTATCGATTTGTGTTGATAATTTATCCACTTCTTTTTGTGTCTCTGATTTTTCTTCTTGTACTCCATTTAACTTTTCTTCTGTTTCAGTTACTTTGTTTTTTAATTCTTGCTCAGTTGCAGCAAAACAAATAGTGCTAAATAACAAAGTTGTACTGATTATTCCTCCTATTATCTTAAATACTAATTTTCTCATAAGTTCCTCCTATTTTTCTTTAATTAGTTGCATTTTTTTCTGTTTCATTTTTTGTTGTGTTCTCTGTTGAATTTTGTTCTGTTGTATTTTCTGTTTTATTTTCTGTTCCTGGTATTACACCTGTTGTAACATATGGTAATGGATCTGTTGTTTGACCATTAATTCTAACTTCAAAATGAGCATGTGGTCCAGTTGACATTCCAGTTGATCCTACTTTTAGAATTGCTTCTCCTCTTTTTACAACTTGTCCTGGTTTAACTAAGATTTCTGAGCCGTGTGCATATAAAGTTGCAATTCCACCACCGTGGTCAATCATAACCATATTGCCATAGCCTGAAGTCATTTCAGCCTTTGTAACGATTCCATCATTTGCAGCTACAAAGTTTGCTCCCATTGGTGCTCCAATATCTAAACCAGAATGTAATCTATTTATATGTAAGATTGGATGAAATCTTATTCCATATTTAGAAGTAATTCTAGTATAACCTGGAACTGGCCATTCTAATTCTCCTCCTATATATGTAGAATCTAATCCTTCCATTGCAAGAGCAAGTATTTCTGCATTAACTTGTGCATATGCTTGATTATATTCTTCTATTTTTGCTTGTAATGCTTTTTCATCTTCTGATAATTTTGCTATATAATTCTCTCTAACACTTTTTGTATTTTCTAGTATTTTTGCTGTTTTTGTTTGATTTTGCTTAATTGATGCATACTCTTGTCTCGTTTTGTCTAATTTTGCTTTTTCTAGTTCAATTTCATTTTTTTGTTTTTCTACACTTTCTAATAATTCTGTATCATAATTTGCAAGTTCTGTAATTAGAAAATAATTAGATAAAAAGTCAGAAATACTTTTTGAGCTTAATATTACTTCTAAGTATTGTATATCTCCTGCCTTATACATTTGCACTAATCTTTCTTCTAGTAAGTCTTTTCTTTTGTTATATTGTTCTTCTGCTAAGTTTAATTTTGATTCTACTTCATCAATTTGAACTAACAAATCATCAATTTTAGTATTTAATTCTTCTAATTCTTTTTGAGAAGTTTCAATTTTTTCATCTAATCTTTGAAGTTGCTCTAAATTTTCAGAAATCTCTCCTTGTACACCTTCTAATTCTTCATTTGAACTTGTAATTTGATTTTGTAATTCATCTTGCCTAGTTTGCAAGTCTGTTATATTTTCTGCATATACAAAAGAAAGTATGCTAAAACTAGAAAGGATAAAAACTAAAATAAAACCTATAACCTTTCTCATATCTTCCCCTTTATACTTTCAAATATTTTCTCATTGAGATAACGCTTCCGCACTGCCCCTATTCCTATTCCTAATAACATATAGACAAAGATAATTGAGTTAAACATATCACTAAATGTTACTAAACTTAAGCCTATTGTTTGTAATAATGGTGAATTTACTGCATTTTCTGCCATTATATTATAAGTTGTTCCTACTATTATAATTGATATAATACTTGCAAATATTCCAATTACCATACCTTCTACAATAAATGGCCATCTTATAAATCCATTTGTTGCTCCAACATATTTCATAATAGATATTTCTTTTCTTCTTGCGTGAACAGTAAGTTTAATTGTATTAGATATAATAAATACAGATATAATAACTAATAGTATTAAAATAACTCCTGTTACTATTTTTACACCATTTGCTAAATTAATTAATGTTTCAACTGTTCTATCTGCACTGTTTATTTCTGTAACATAGTCAAATGTTAAAATTTGATCTTGTACTTCACTACTTAAGGTTAAGTCAGTTAAAGTTACAATATAAGATGCTGGGAAAATTTCTTCACGCCCTACTAATAAGTCTTTATGTTCTCCAAATCTTTCTCCCATTATGTTAAATGCGTCTTCTTTTGTTAAAAATTCTACAGTACTTACTCCATTTAACCCTCTTATTTTTTCTCCTAATTCTTCAATTTGCTCTTGAGTAGCAGAATCATCTATAAATGCTTGTATTCCTTGTTCTGATTCTACTTGACTTACAAAATGATTTATATTTTCTGTAAGAATTAGAAAAATTCCAAAAATAATCATTGTTGCACACATAATCATAAGGGATGCTCCTGTTGATTTTTTATTTTTGAATACATTTCCAAATCCTTCTCCAATAAAATATCCAAATCTGTTATATTTCACAATCATACCCACCTTTTTTATCATCTCTTATTATTTCACCTTTGCGTATGTGAATAACTCTTTTTTTCATACGGTCTACAATGTCTTTTGCGTGTGTTGCAACAACTACTGTTGTTCCTCTCATATTAATATCATTTAATAATTCCATAATATCCCACGCTGTATCTGGGTCTAAGTTTCCTGTTGGCTCATCTGCAATTAACATAGATGGATTATTAACTAAAGCTCTAGCTAAGGCTACCCTTTGTTGTTCTCCTCCTGATAATTCATTTGGGTACATTTTTGCTTTTCCACTTAATCCGAACTAAAGATAATACCATTGGAACTTGTCTTCTTATATGTCTTGGTGTTGCTCTTACAATGTACATTGCGTATGCTACATTGTCATAAACAGTTTTATCTGGTAAAAGTCTAAAATCTTGAAAAACTACTCCCATACTTCTTCTTAAATATGGAATTCTACTTGGTTTTAAAAATGTTGTATCTTTACCATTTATAATTAAGTTACCAGAAGTTGGTTCTTCTTCTTTTAATATTAATTTTATAAGAGTTGATTTTCCACTTCCTGATGATCCTACTAAAAACGCAAATTCCCCTTTTTCGATAATAAAATTTGCATTTTTTACAGCTTCTGTACCTGTTGTATATGTTTTTGTTACATTTCTAAATTCTATCATAAATCTATTCTCCCCAATCTTTATTTGCATAAATAAATTTATTCTATTTAATCATAACAATAAAGTGCTTTTTTTGCAATACTTTTTTCCCAAAAAAATGATAGAAATTATTGGTTTTTTTACATTTTCTATTACTTTTCTTCGTTTTTCTTCCTTTTGCATAATTCACAAAAAATTCACAAAAAAAGACTCTCTAGACTGGTATCTAAGAGAGAGCCTTTTCTTTCTTTTTTTTCTTGACGCCATATAGGCAGCCAAATTCCCCATACATAATGTTTTCTGCTACTCTTTCATTTGCTGATATTTTGCTAATATTAGGATTGCAATTCTGGTCGCATTCACTACATTTACATTTTTCACAAGGATTTGGTTTTTGTTGTCTCTTGAAGATTTTCATTTTGAATATCTCCTTATTTGCATTGGCTATGGTTTATATGCATCTTTTTTATTATAGCACACTTATTTAAATCTTGCTACTATTTCTTCAAAATTTAATCCAAAATATTTTATTAATTCTTCTGCTTTGCCAGATTTTCCAAAAACATCTTTCATTCCCATTCTTATTAATTTTACAGGATACTTATCTGTTAGCACTTCAGAGATTGCTGAACCTAAACCTCCAATTATACTGTGGTCTTCTATAGATACTAATTTTTTAGTTTCTTTTGCACATTTTATAATCATTTCCTCATCAATTGGCTTAATTGTATGCATATCTACTACTCTTACTTGTATTCCTTCTTCTTTTAATCTTTTTTGTGCTTTAATTGCCTCAGAAACCATTACACCTGTTGCAAAAATCGTTCCATCTGTTCCTTCTCCTATTTGAATTGCTTTGCCAATTTCAAATGTTTGATTTTCGTCATAAATGCCTTCAGTTGCAACTCTTGCAAGTCTTACATATACAGGGCCTTTTATTTTGCTAATTTCTTCTATTATCCATTTTGTTTGTATATCATCAGATGGAGAAAAAACTTTCATATTTGGCAAACTTCGCATAAGTGAAATATCTTCTAACATTTGATGTGTTGCTCCATCTTCTCCTACTGTAATTCCGACTATGTGTTGCACAAATTTTAACATTTAAGTTAGGATAACATACACTATTTCTAATTTGGTCATAGCTTCTCCCTGCTGCAAATACAGCAAAAGTACTACAATATGGAATTTTTCCACAAGTTGCTAAACCGACTTGCTGTTCCTATCATATTGGCTTCTGCTATTCCCATATCAAAAAATCTGTCTGGATAAGCTTTTGCAAATAGATTGGTTTTTGTTGCACCTGATAAGTCTGCATCTAATACAACTATTTTTTCATTTTTCTTTCCTAAATTTACTAATGCTTCTCCATAGCTTTCTCTTGTTGCTTTCTTTTCTTCTTTCATATTTTATCGCCTCCATTAAATTTCTTCTATTGCTTGTTTATACTGTTCTTCATTTGGTGCTTTTCCATGCCACCCCACTTGATTTTCCATATAAGATACACCTTTTCCTTTAATTGTTTTTGCAATAATACATGTTGGTTTTCCTTTTACATTTTCAGCTACTTCAAATGCTTTAATTATTTCTTCTATATTGTGTCCATCTATTTTAATTATTTCAAATCCAAAACTTTTAAATTTTTCATCTATTGGATATGAACTCATAACTTCTTCTATTGTTCCATCAATTTGCAAATTATTATTATCAATAATAACACATAAATTGTCTAGTTTATATTTGTTAGAGGCCATTGCCGCTTCCCAAATTTGACCTTCTTCTATTTCTCCATCTCCTAAAATGCAATAAACTCTATAATCTTTTTTATTCATCTTTCCTGCTATTGCCATTCCGTTTGCTACAGAAAATCCTTGACCTAATGAACCTGTTGTCATATCAACTCCTGGTACTTTATTTTTATCTGGATGCCCTTGCAAATAACTATCTATATGTCTAAAAGTTTTTAAATCTTCTATTGGAAAAAATCCTCTATTTGCTAAGCAACTATAAAGTGCTGGTGCACAATGTCCTTTTGATAGTACTAACCTATCTCTATCTTCCCAGTTTGGTTTCTTAGGATATATATTCATTTGCCTAAAATATAAAACTGTTAAAATATCTGCAATTGATAATGATCCCCCTGGATGCCCTGATTGTCCACTATATATTTCGTCTAATATTCCTCTTCTTACTTTTCTTGCCATCTCTTCTAATTTACTTTTTTCTGTTTCTTCCAATCTTATACACCTCTCTTCTTTATTTATTACATTTTATCTTTTTGCTTGAATAGTTGTCAAGTAGAATATAAAAATATCTTTATATCATTTAAGTATAGTTCTATTCTTAGGTTTCATTTAATATACTTTAATATTAAATTTCAAAAAGGAAGGATAGATTTTATGATTGAAAATTATATTGAAAGTAAAAAAAATGAAATTATAAAACGAACACAAGAATTAATACAAATTCCAAGTGTTTTATCTTATTGTAAAAATCCATCTCACCCATTTGGTGATTCTATTAATGAAGCTTTAGAATATATGTTAAATTTAGGAAAAGCTTTAGGCTTTCGTACTAAAAATATAGATGGTTATTGTGGTTATATTGAATTTGGAAATGGTGATGATTTAATTGGAATAATTGGACATCTTGATGTTGTACCAGAAGGCGAAGGCTGGACTTATCCACCTTTTTTACGGTACTATTTATGATAACAAAATTTTTGGAAGAGGTGCAATTGATGACAAAGGACCTGTTATTAGTTCTCTTTATGCAATGAAAGCTATTATGGAAAATTACAAATTAAACAAACGAGTTAGATTAATTTTAGGATTAAACGAAGAAAATGATTGGAAGTGTATTGACTATTATAAAGCTAATGAAGAGCTACCTTCTGTAAGCTTCAGTCCAGATGCTGACTTTCCTTGCATTTATGCTGAAAAATCAATTCTTACTTTATATTTAAAAATGGACTACTCTACATATCTAAATAATGATATTGTATTAAAAGAAATAAATACTTATGGAAATCCTATTAATGTTGTTCCTAAAATTTGCAGTGTTATATTAAAAATAAATAATAAAAAATTGGAAATGTCAGAAATTATTAATAATTTAAAAAACTTAATTGATGAAAGTAAATTTGAAATTGACATTTATAAGATAGATGAAACTGAAGTAAAGCTTACTTCTTATGGCTTACAAAGTCACGCAGCACATCCAGATTTAGGAATAAATGCTATTTCTAGATTGATTGTTGTTTTATCTGAATTTTTTAATATTTATGATATTTCACTAGAATTATTTGATTTCTTTAAAAATTATATTAATATTGATTATACTGGTAAAAGTTTAGATATTAACTTTAAAGATCAATCAGGAAATTTAACTTTAAATGTTGGAGATTTTCGTATGAAAAACAATATTTTAGAAATTGGAATAAATATACGTATTCCTGTTAGTGTTAATATTATTGAAATAGGAAACAAATTTATAAAATACACTAGTCCCTATTTAAATGTTGATTTTGATACTATTTCTTATAAACCAGCATTATATGTTTCTAAAGAAAATAAATTAGTTAAAACCCTTTGTGGCATTTACAATGAGGTAACAAATTCAAGTTTAGAACCAATTGCAATTGGTGGTGCAACTTTTGCACGTGCATTTGATAATTGTATTTCTTTTGGTCCTAATTTTCCTGGATGTACAGATATGTGCCATCAAATTGATGAGTTTATTGATATTGACAAATTACTTCTTTCTTGTAAAATTTATGCAAAAGCTATTCTAGCTTTGGATGATTTTTAAAATAGCACATTACTTTTAAGTAATGCGCTATTTTTCAATCTCTTCCTTCTGGAGCTCTTGGATCTTGATATTCTTCATCTAGTTCTTCTATTACTTCTTCTGCTTTTTTATTTTCCTTTTGATTGAATTTCTCTTTTACATAATCTTTATCAGGTTTTCCATCTTTGTAAAGTCCCCACCTAGTTGCTAGTTCATTATATGTTACTTTTTCTCCTGTTGATAATTCTACATATTCCTCCGTATCATGAGTGTGAGAAATTGTATTAGGGTCTCCATCTACATCTTCTATTCCTATTTCTTCACATTCTTGATGTTGTTTTTTATGTTGTTCTATTTCTTGATATCCTTCTTCTACAGATCTATATCCATCATTATATTCTTGAGCTAATTTTAATGTTTCTATATTTGTGCCTTCTAAAGCATTTTTTGAATTTGATGTTTCTAATTGTCTGTCTAAACTTTTATTTCCTTCAATGTCTTTTCCTCCAATAGTTTTTCTAGGAGAATGATATACTTCTACTTCTCCATATTTCCCCTTTTGCATAGAAATTGTTCCTTCTCCTACTTTTAATCTTGTTAAAGAATCTTCTTTTTGAACTGCTCCATCTTGTTTTACTTGGTAATTTTTTTCTAAAGGATTTGTTCCTTCTTCCATATCATTTTCTAAGTCTAATGTTTTTATTTTTCCTTTTTTAGTTATTATAACAGTTTCATATCTAGAACTATGCCCTTGCTCTTGTTCCCCTTTTTCATTTTTTAAATTTTTTAGGTCATCTGATTCTACTATTCCCATTTTTAATGGGCTATCTCCATATTCCATTTGAGGAATTTTTTTATTTTTTTGTAATACTTGTTCTAAATTTTTCATATCTGTTACTCTTGTTTGCATATTAACTTCTTGTTTTATATTAATGTCTCCTAATCTGTTTTCTACTTTTTTAGGCTGTTTTTGTTGTATTTTAAGAGCTTCTTTTTCATTTGTTTTAGAAATTGATTTTTTTTGATTTTTTTCATTTATTTCATCTTCATAAATTGCTTTATTATATCCAGTTCTTTCAATATATCCTCTTTGTTCTGTTTTAGTTCTATTTATTAAATCTAATACTTTTATTTTTGTTAAAAAATGTTCTATTTCTTCTTTTTCAGTAGGGGATATTTTATTTTTTTGACTATTATCTTTTAAATCTACTGAAACTACATTTTCTAAGGTGTCTTCTTTAAAAATTATTGCATTCCCAGGTATTTTAGGTGAATAAACACCAATTAAGTTTAAATAATAAAGTTTGAATTCTTGTGACTCTCTTTTTATTAAGATTTCTTTTTTAGTTTTTGATATTTCAATTGTTCCTATTATTTTTAATGTTTCATTCTCTTTCAGTTTGTTTTTATTTAGTAATTGCATAATATTTTTTTTATTTTCCATTGATAAATTAATTTTTTCATTAAAGATAATACTTTGTTCATTAATTTGAGGCAAATATGCGCCAATTATTTCTAGACTATAATATTTAAAAAAGTTGTCTTCCTCTTTTAATAGTAATTCTTTTAATTTTCCTTGTAGTTGCACTTTACCTAAAATATTCAAAGTTTTCACCTCTTTTATTAATTTATTATTTCTGCTATCAAATCATAATCTGTTTCTTTTATTATTTTACACTTCACATATTTATTTAGTAAATTTTCTTTTTGTGTATTTTTAATATAAACTAATCCATCAATATCTGGTGCATCATCCATAGTTCTTCCAATGTAATATTTTCCATCAAAAGATATATTTTCTATTAATATTTCATATTCTTTTCCTATTTTTTGACTTAGTATTTCTTTTGATATCTGATTTTGAAGCTTCATTATTTTATTATATCGTGATTTTTTTGTATTTCCATGAATTTGATTACTCATTTTTGCAGCTGGAGTTCCATCTTCTTTTGAATACATAAAAACTCCTAATTTATTGAATCTAGTAGCTTTTACAAATTCAGACAATTCTTCAAAATTTTCTTTCGTTTCTCCTGGAAATCCTACAATTAAGCTAGTTCTTAATGTTACATTTGGAATTTTGCTTCTGATTTTTTTTATTAATTGCTGTATTTGTTTTTTTGATGTTCTTCTATTCATCTTCTTTAATATGCTATCTGATATATGTTGGATTGGAATATCAAAATATTTAGCAATTTTATGATTTGACTTTACAGTATCAATTAATTTGTCTGTAATTCCTTCTGGATAAGAATATAAAAATCTAATCCATTTAATTTCTTTTATTTTACTTATTTCCTCTAATAACTCTGGAAGTTTATTTTCTCCATATAAGTCTACTCCATATTTAGTTGTGTCTTGTGCAATTATAATAATTTCTTTTATTCCTTGTTTTGCTAATTTTTTTGCTTCTTCTATTATATCTTCTTTTTTCCTACTTACAAATGGTCCTCTAATATATGGAATTGCACAGTAAGTACATTTATTACTACATCCTTCTCCTATTTTTAAATAAGCATAGTTACTTCCTGTTGTAATAGTACGGTTTAAAAATTCTGATTGTGTTAACATTGGCATTTTAGGAATATCCATTATTTTCGTAAGGGTTTTTGTTTTGCTTTTTGTAATAGTGTTTCTTTTTATTAAGTCTTCTATTTTATCCCACAATGTATCGTATTCATCTAATTTTATAAATAAATCTACTTCTGGTAATAATTTTATTAAATCATCATAATACCTTTGCACTAAGCACCCCATTACAATAAGGTATTTGCAGTTATTTTTTTTGTATTGTGCCATTTCTAAAATTGTATTGATTGCTTCTTCTTTAGCTTCATCAATAAATCCGCAAGTATTTATAACTAATATTTCTGCTTCCTCTACTTTATTTATAATTTTAAATTGATGTTCTTTAAATATTCCGAATTGTTGCTTCTGTATCAATTAAATTTTTACTACATCCAAGTGATATAAATCCTACTTTCAATATATTTCTCCTTTTAATTTTTATGGCTACATATATGTTTTCTTGTTAATTCCATTAAATCTAATTTTGTAAATCCTTCTACTTGTGTTTTACTTCTATCTTTTTTTAATTCTTCTTTTAATAATTTTTCAATTTTGTCTTTGTTTGCTTGTGATTTCATATCGATATAATCAATAATAATAATTCCTCCAATGTCTCTTAACCTAAGTTGTTTTGCTATTTCTATTGTTGCTTCTGTATTTACTTTATATACTGTTTGTTCTAAGTTTTGTGTACCTGTATATTTACCAGTATTTACATCAATTGCAGTTAAAGCTTCTGTTTTATCAATTGTTATAAATCCTCCACATTTTAGCCAAATTTTTCTGCTTTGTATTTTTTCTATTTGTTTTTCTAATTCATATTTTTCTAAAATATTATTATCTAATTCGATTTTAATATTTTTATACTCAATATTTTCTTTTTTCAAATTTTCTAAGTCTTCTTTAATTCTCTGGTTATTAACTATTATTTTATCTATATTTTTATTTGATAAATCCATTAACATTTTTTCTATTATATTTTCGCTTTTATATAATAATTTAGCTTTATTTAATTTTGGATTAATGCTAGTTTCAATAATGTTATTCCATTTATTTTCTATTTTTCTTATGTCATCTATTATTTCTTTTTCTTTATTTTGTGCAGATGTTCTAATAATAGCTCCATTACCTTCACTTAAATTTTCTTTTACTAATTTTATTAATCTTTCTTGTTCTTTTTTATCTTCTATTTTTTTTGAGACTGTTATAATATCACTATTTGGAAGTAATGCAATATAATTACTTGGTAAATTTATATGTGTTGATACTCTAGCTCCCTTTTGGTCATTACTGTCTTTTTTTACTTGTACTAATATTTTTTGGTTTGGTTTTACCACATCTTCTATTTTAATATTTGCATCAAAGGTTTCTTTTCTTTCATCCACTTGAGGTAATATATCTTTTAAATGAATAAAACTGTTTTTTTCTGTACCTATGTCAACAAAAGCTGATTGCATTCCTTTTATAATATCTTTTATAATTCCTATATAAATATTTCCTTCTTTTCTTTTACAGTCATTATCTTCTTCGTAATATTCTATTAATTTTTCATTTTCAAGTAATCCTATTATTTTTCCTTTTTTTGTTGTTTGTATTATTATTTCTGTCATTTTTTTATTCCTTTCTTGATTTTATAAAGTTTTAGTTAAACTTATTCATTGCCGTATCTATACCATTTTTTATGATAGTTACTACTGCTTCTTTTGCTAAATCAGTCCCTTTTTCTAACTTTTCTTTGTCTTCGTCTGAAATTGCTCCAATTACATATTCAACTAAATTTCCTTTGTCTTCTGGCATTCCTATTCCTATTCTTACTCTTTTGAAGTTTTGGGTATTTAGCTCATGAACAACTGATTTCATTCCATTGTGTGTTCCTGGTCCTCCTGTTTTTCGTACTTTTATAGTTCCTTTTTCTATATCCATATCATCATAAATTACTATTAAATCATTTTCTTCTATTTTATAAAATTGCATTATTTCTTTTACGCTCTCTCCACTTAAATTCATAAATGTTTGTGGCTTTAATAAAATAACTTTTTCTCCTTCTATGATTCCACTTCCATATAAACCTTTAAAATTATTTCTTGTTACTTCAATTTCATATTGTTTAGATAGTTTATTAATTACATTAAATCCCATATTGTGCCTAGTATTACTATAATCTTTCTCTGGGTTTCCTAATCCTACTATTAAATACATTTCTTTTCCTGCTTTCTTATTAAATCTTTATCTATTTTACCTTGTTTTTTGCTTTTTTTCAAGTTTTATTTTTAATTTGTGTAATAATATAAATTTTAAAACAAAAAAAGCACCCCAATGTAAGTGTGCCCTTTTTACTTTATTAATTATTCTGCTGATTCCTCTGTTTCTGGAGCTTCATAAGCTTCTAAAATAGCTTTTTGAATCTTCTCTCTTGTTTCAGCATTGATTGGATGAGCTATATCTTTGAATTCTCCGTTTGGAGTTTTTCTACTTGGCA
>CANRFI010000017.1 GCA_947629855.1 uncultured Clostridia bacterium | reverse complement strand
TAGATTTTCCTACTATATCGTCACCTGTTATCATACTAGACATTATATAGTTTTTTGAAAATGCCAAAATATAAAATGAAAGCACCGTTATAATGTTTAATATTGTTACTACATAATTTGTTCTTTTCTTATTCATATTTTCTCCTTATATACATTATTTCTTTTTAATTATAACAAAAAAAATAAATATTGAGTAGTTTTTTACTTCAAATTTTATTTTATATTTTTTATATGTTGAAAAATCTTACATAATATCATATAATATGTTCATATTAAAGTTATGGAGGAAAATTATGAAAAAAATAACTGTAAAAGATTTTTACAAAAAAACAGAAGAATTTGTTCAAAAAGAAATTACAATTGAAGGATGGGTAAAAACTGTCCGTGATTCCAAAACTTTTGGATTTATTGAATTAAATGATGGTACTTTTTTTAAAAATGTACAAATTGTTTTTAATGATACTTTAGAAAATTTTGAGGAAATTTGCAAATTAACTATTAGTTCATCTATTAAAGTTGTTGGAAATTTCATCTTAACAGAAAATGCAAAGCAACCATTTGAAATTCAAGCAACTAAAATTGAAATAGAAAGTTTGGCAGGTAAAGATTATCCTCTTCAAAATAAAAAACACTCTTTTGAATATTTAAGAACCATTAGTCATTTACGTCCTAGAGCAAATACTTTTAGTGCTGTTTTTCGTGTTAGAAGTGTTTTAGCATATGCTATTCATAAATTTTTTCAAGAAAGAGGTTTTGTATATGTAAATACTCCTATTCTTACAGGAAGTGATGCTGAAGGTGCAGGAGAAATGTTTAATGTGAATTCTTTTGACTTAAATAATGTTCCAAAAACTAAACAAGGTGAAGTTGATTTTTCACAAGATTTTTTCGGAAAATCTACTCATCTTACTGTAAGTGGACAATTAAATGCTGAAACTTTTGCTCAAAGTTTTTGTAATGTGTATACTTTTGGACCTACTTTCCGTGCTGAAAATTCAAATACAGTTAAACACGCCGCAGAATTTTGGATGATTGAACCTGAAATCTGCTTTGCTGATTTAAATGATGATATGGATTTGGCAGAAGATATGATTAAATATATTTTTCAATATGTGTTAGATAATTGTCCAGAAGAAATGGAATTTTTTAATAAATTTATAGATAATGGATTATTAGAAAGATTACATCATATTATACAATCCGATTTTGTAAGAATTAGTTATACAGATGCTATAAAGGAATTAGAAAAATATAATGATAAATTTGAATACAAAGTTTCTTGGGGTGTTGACTTACAAACAGAACATGAAAGATATTTATGTGAAAAAATATTCCAAAAACCTGTATTTGTAAAAGATTATCCTAAAAATATAAAAGCCTTTTATATGAAACAAAATCCAGATGGTAAAACAGTTGCAGCAAGTGATTTGCTTGTACCTGGTATTGGAGAAATTATTGGTGGTAGTCAAAGGGAAGAAAATTATGATAAATTATTAAATCGTATGAAAGAATTAAATATGCCACTTGATAGATATGATTGGTATTTAGATTTAAGAAAATATGGAAGTTGTGTTCATTCTGGATTTGGATTAGGTTTTGAAAGAGCTATTATGTATTTAACTGGTATGCAAAATATTCGTGATGTTATTCCATTCCCAAGAACACCAAAAAATTGTGAATTCTAATAAAATTTAAAAGAAGGCGACCACTGAAAATACTTTTTTCAGTGGCCTTTTTGATTAGTATGGTCTCAGTTTTTCAAGCTCTTCTTTAGTGTACTCTATTAGCTTTTCTTCTTCTGATTTAGTAATTATAAATGCATGACTTTTTACCTCATCTTCTACCTGCCACGGGAATAATCCCCGTTCATACATACTACTTGCTATTTCTTTTGCTTTTTGTCTGATATTCATTATGTTCTCCTTCCACCTAACTGTACTATCTGTTAGGATTTTCTGCATTTTTAGTTACATTAATTTTAACATATTTTACATAATTTTGCAAACGGTAACAAAAATAGAGAATCAGATTTTAATCTAATTCTCCATTTTTTTATTTTCCATAATAAGCATCTAATAAAATTTGTTTTAATTCACTTACTAATGGTAATCTTGGATTAGCATTAGTACATTGATCTTCAAAACTTCTATCTGCTAACATATCTACTTTTGCTAAAAATTCTTGTTCATCTATTCCTGCATCTTTTAATGATTTTGGAATATTTAAATGTTCATTTAATTCTTGAATTTTTGCAATTAAACTGTTTATTCCCTCTTCTTTTGTATCTGCCTTTAATCCAACTTTTTTTGCTAATTCATAATATTTTTCATCTGCTATAAAATATTCATATTTTGGAAATGATACAAATTTGGTTGGTTTAGAACTATTATATCTAATGACATATGGTAATATAATTGCATTTAATCTACCATGTGCCATATGAAATTCTGCTCCAAGTTTATGGGCTAATGAATGGTTTATTCCTAAAAATGCGTTTGTAAAAGCCATTCCTGCAATAGTACTTGCATTGTGCATTTTTTCTCTTGCTAATTTATTTGTTCCATCATCATAAGCCATTTCTAAATATTTCATTACCAATTCCACAGCTTTTTCTGCTAAACCATCTGTGTAATCAGATGCCATATTTGAAACATATGCCTCAATTGCGTGTGTTAAAACATCCATACCAGTATCTGCTGTGACTGTTTTAGGCAAACTCATAACCAAATCAGGGTCAATAATTGCTACATCTGGTGTTAATTCATAATCTGCTAATGGGTACTTTTTATTCTTTTCTTTATCTGTTATAACGGCAAATGATGTTACTTCAGAACCTGTTCCTGAAGTTGTTGGAATTGCTACCATTTTACATTTTGTTCCTAGCTTTGGAAATTTATAGGTACGTTTTCTAATATCCATAAATTTTAATTTTAGTCCTTCTACATCTGCATCTGGATTTTCATAAAATAGCCACATTCCTTTTGCTGCATCAATTGGGCTTCCTCCTCCTAATGCAATTATAACATCTGGTTTAAAGCTTTGCATTACACTAACACCTTTTTTTATTGTGTCAAATGATGGGTCGGATTCTACATCACTAAAGATTTCACAATGTACGTGTTTTTGTCTTTTTCTTAAATGATATAAAATTCTATCAACATAACCAAATTTAACCATTCCTTCATCTGTTACAATAAATGCTCTTTCTATATCTGGCATCTTTTCTAAATATTGAATTGATCCTGCTTCAAAATAAATTTTTTCCGGAATTTTAAACCACTGCATATTAACTCTCCTTCTCGCAACTCTTTTAATATTAATTAAATTTACAGATGATACATTTGCTGTTGTTGAGTTTCCTCCAAATGAGCCACATCCCAAAGTTAATGATGGCATATTTGTGTTATATATATCACCTATTGCTCCGTGAGTTGATGGTGAGTTAACTATAATTCTTCCTGCTTTCATAGTTTTTGAAAATCTTAGTGTTACTTCTTTATTTTCAGAGTGGATAACTGCAGAATGCCCTAATCCACCAAATTCTAATAATTTTTCTGATTTTTCAATTCCTTCATCTTCATTTTCTACTATATAATAAGTAAGTACTGGACTTAATTTTTCTTTTGAAAATGGATAATCTCGTCCAATTCCTTCTTCATATACTACAATTACTTTTGTATCTTCTGGTATTTCAAATCCTGCTTCTTTTGCAATTGTATAAGGAGATTTCCCTGGTATATTTGATTTTAATTTATATCCATTTTCTTCTGTATAATCAAACATACTATCTGCTAATTTTTGTTTTTCTTCAGGATTTACAAAATAACAACCGTGCATCTCTCATTAGTTGTTCAAATTCTTTATAAATTTCTTTATCAACTAAAACTGCTTGTTCTGATGCACAAATCATCCCATTATCAAATGCTTTTGATAAAACAACATCATTTACACTTGTTTTTAATTTTGCTGATTTGTGTATATAACATGGTACATTTCCAGGTCCTACACCAAGTGCTGGTTTTCCACAAGAGTATGCTGCCTTTACCATTCCTGTTCCACCAGTAGCTAAAATTAAATTTACATCTGGATGGTTCATTAGTAATCTAGTTGCCAAAATACTTGGCTCTTCTATCCATAAAATACAATTTTCTGGTGCTCCTGCTGCTATTGCTGCGTCTCTTAATATTCTTGCTGCTTCCATACTGCATTTTTGACTAGATGGATGAAATCCAAATACAATAACATTTCTTGTTTTAGCTGCAATTATAGATTTAAACATAGTTGTAGAAGTTGGATTTGTTACTGGTGTTACTCCTGCAATAATTCCAACTGGTTCAGCTATTTCTACATAATCATCTTCATCATTTTCATTTATAATTCCAACTGTCTTTTCATATTTAATACTATGATAAACATATTCTGTTGCAAACATATTCTTTGTTATTTTATCTTCATATATTCCTCTTCCTGTTTCTTCTATTGCCATTTTTGCAAGTTCCATATGATGTTCTAAACCTGCCATTGACATTGCTTTTGTAATATTATCTACTGTTTTTTGATCTAATTTTAAATATTCTTTTGAGGCTATTTCTGCTTTTTCCATAAGTTCATTTATCATATTTTGAACTTTTTGTTCTTCTTCACTTATATTATTTGGCATAAAAAAATTCCTCCTCTTTTGTATTTATTTTAACCATAATTATTATATATTATTAAGAATTTTTGTCAAGATTTTTTTATTGTTTGTATAAATAGTTTTGTGGGTTTAATGTTTTGCCATTTAATCTTATTTCTAAATGTAAATGTGCCCCTGTTGAATTTCCAGTTGAACCAACAAGTGCAATAACTTGACCTGCATCTACTTTTTGACCTACAGTTACATATATTTTACTAGTGTGGCCATAATAAGTTTCTACTTGATTTCCGTGATCTATTTTTACTAAATTGCCATATCCTCCCTGATAACTTGCACATTTTACTATCCCTGAACTAACTGCTCTAATTTCAGTTCCTGTTGGTGCAGCAATATCTAATCCTCCGTGAGTTCTGTAATTTCTAACGCTTTCACTACTTGCATATCTTGATGATATTACTCCTTTAACCGGAGTATATGCTAGTTTTATTCCATTAATTTCTGGCAATTGATTTATTCTTTCTTGTTCTTTTAATTCTTCATTTACTTTTATTTCAACATTATTTTGGGCAACTTCTATATTGCTTGTATTAATTTCATTAATATTGCTTGTATATTTTGCTACAATTGTTAATTTTAAATCTTTGCCTATATTTTCTTCTTTTATTTTATTAACTATTTGTTCAGCTTCTTCTAATGTGTTTACTAAATCAACTACTTCTTGATTAAAATTAATTTCATAATATTTATAAACAACTTGTAAATCATTTTGTATTGCTTCAACTATTTTATCTTCATCAGTTTTTAGACCTCTATCTATAAGTGTTAATTCATATTCTGGATTTGTTTTTATTGTAATACTATCTATGTTTTCTACTTTATCTCCAATTACGCTATTTTTTAATTTCTCTTCAAATGCTTGTTTATTTTCTATACATCCTAATTCTTCACCTGCAATTGTAATTTTATAAGTAGGCTTATATTTAATTAATATTATGGCAATAATAATTACAATTCCTACTATTAAAATGTTAAAATATTTTAAAGTTTCTTTCACGTAGTATTTTAATTTCTTTCTTAAAATAAAATTCACTCTCCTTTTTTAAAACAAAGTCTATTATAACATATATTTTATCCTTTTTCAAGTTATGTATACTATTTTTTACAATATTTAAATAAAAGCATTATATTAACTTATAGGTTTTGTTTATAGTATACAGTTTCTGTAAATTTAAACTGTAAAATGCTATATTAATCTATATATAGAATAGGAAGGTGATTTTAAATGGCACTAGATTATGCCGTAATTGGTCAAAGAATTAAACAAGCTAGACTTGCTAAAAATCTAACTCAAGAAGATTTAGCAGAACAAATTGATATTTCAGTTGCTTTTTTAAGTAGAGTAGAAAGAGGAAATTCCCATATAAATTTAAAAAGATTAAATCAATTATGTGGTTTATTAGATGTAACAGAAGGATATGTTTTAAATGGAGCTTCTAGTAGTTCTAAAAATTACTTAAATAAAGAATTTTCTGAATTAATAAAAGGGTGTTCACCTGAAAAACAAAAATTAATTTATAATGTTGCAAAAGCAATTGTTGACTCTGATATATAAAAATAAAAGCATAGATTTTAAATAAGTCTATGTTTTTTTATTGTCTCTATTTTATAAATATGTTATTATAATATTTGTAAAAATTGTTAATACTAAATATATAAAGGAGGCAAATTATGAAATTTGAACAATGGAATGGATTTGAGGTTGGAGATTGGCAAGAAGAAATCAATGTTAGAGATTTTATTCAAAAGAATTATACGCCATATGAAGGTGACGATAGTTTTTTAAGTGATGCAACAGAAAAAACAAAAAAATTATGGAATAAAGTGCTTGATTTATACCAAAAAGAAAAAGAAAGTAATGGTGGTGTTTTAGATATTGATACAAAAACTGTTTCCACAATATCAGGTTATGAGGCAGGTTATATTGATAAAGATTTAGAAGATATTGTTGGGCTTCAAACAGATGCACCACTAAAAAGAGCTATTATGCCATTTGGTGGAATTAGAATTGTAGAAAAATCTTGTGAGAGCTATGGAAGAGAAGTTGACAAACAAGTAGATGAAATTTTTCATAAATACAGAAAAACTCACAATGATGGTGTATTTAGTAGTTATACTCCAGACATTCGTGCTGCTCGTTCTTCTCACTTACTTACTGGTCTTCCAGATGGTTATGGTCGTGGAAGAATAATTGGAGATTACAGAAGAGTTGCACTATATGGTATTGATTGTTTAATTGAAGAAAAGAAAAAAGAATTAAATGTTTTAGATGTTGATGAATTAACAGAAAATATTATTCGTGAACGTGAAGAAATGAGTGAACAAATTAAAGCTTTAGAAGAATTAAAAGTAATGGCATCTAAATATGGTTTTGATATTTCAAAACCCGCTAAAAATAGTAAAGAGGCTGTTCAATGGTTATATTTTGGATATTTGGGAGCAATTAAAGATCAAAATGGTGCTGCTATGAGTCTTGGTAGAACTTCTACTTTTTTAGATATCTATTTTGAAAGAGATCTTAAAAATGGAATTCTAACAGAAAATCAAGCACAAGAAATTATGGATCATTTTGTTATGAAATTAAGATTGGTTCGTTTTTTAAGAACTCCTGAGTATAATGAATTATTTAGTGGTGATCCTGTATGGGTAACAGAAAGCATTGGTGGAATGGGAATTGATGGTAGAACATTAGTTACAAAGAATTCTTTTAGAATTTTACACACACTGCAAAATTTAGGTCCTGCTCCAGAGCCAAACTTAACTGTTTTGTGGTCTACAAGACTTCCTGAAGGTTTTAAAAGATTTACAACTAAGCTGTCTATAGATACTTCTTCTATTCAATATGAAAATGATGATTTAATGAGAATTACTTTAGGAGATGATTATGGCATTGCTTGTTGTGTATCTCCTATGAAAATTGGAAAACAAATGCAGTTTTTTGGAGCAAGAGCAAATTTGGCAAAAACTTTACTATATGCTATCAATGGTGGTAAAGATGAAATATCTGGAAAACAAGTTACTCCAAAGTATGAGCCTATAACTTCTGAATATTTAAATTATGATGAAGTTATGGAAAAATTTAACCAGATGATGGATTATGTAGCAAAAATTTATATTAAAGCTTTAAATGTTATTCATTATATGCATGATAAATATTCTTATGAAGCATTAGAAATGGCTCTTCACGATAGAGAAGTAATTAGGACTATGGCTTGTGGAATTGCAGGATTATCTGTAGTTGCAGATTCTTTATCTGCTATTAAGTACGCTAAAGTAAAAGTAATTAGAAATGAGGCTGGATTAGCTGTTGATTATAACGTAGAAGGAGATTTCCCTAAATACGGAAATGACGATGACAGAGTAGATAGTATAGCAGTTGATATTGTTAAAACTTTTATGAATAAATTAAGAACTCACAAAACTTATAGAAACTCAAAGCACACTTTATCTATATTAACAATTACTTCTAATGTAGTTTATGGTAAAGCTACTGGTAATACACCTGATGGTAGAAAATCTGGAGCTCCTTTTGGACCTGGAGCAAATCCGCTTCATGGCAGAGATTCAAATGGTGCTTTAGCAGTTATGAATACAATTGCAAAATTACCTTTCGATTCAGCTGAAGATGGTATCTCATATACATTTTCTATTACGCCTAAAACTCTTGGAAAAACAGAACAAGACCGAATTTCAAATCTAGTTAATATGTTAGATGGTTATTTTTCTCAAACAGGTCATCACATTAATGTTAATGTATTTGATAGACAATTGTTAGAAGATGCTATGGAACACCCTGAAAAATATCCTCAATTAACTATTCGTGTTTCTGGTTACGCTGTAAACTTTACTAAATTAACAAGAGAGCAACAATTAGATGTAATTAATAGAACTATTCACGAAAAAATTTAGTAATAAATTTTTTGAAAGGATTTTATAATGCAAAAAAAGGATTTAAGATATTATGCTAAAATTCATTCTATTGAATCTTTTGGCACAGTTGATGGACCTCGGTATTCGATTTGTACTTTTTATGCAAGGATGTCATTTAGAATGTAAATATTGCCATAATCGTGATACTTGGGATATGAATGGTGGAGAATATAAATCTTTAGATGATATTTATCAAAAAATTATTCGTTACAAAAATTATATATATCCTAATCGGTGGTGTAACCGCTACAGGTGGCGAACCTTTATTACAAGTTAATTTTCTAATTGAACTTTTTTTAAAATTAAAAAAGCAAAATATTCATACTTGTATAGATACTTCGCGGGATGGTAGCTTTAACTGAAGATATAAAAAAATTGCTTAATCTTACTGATTTAGTTTTGCTAGATATTAAACATATAGATGATAAGAAGTGTAAAGAATTGGTTGGAAGTTCAAATAAATTAGAATTAGAATTTGCCAAGTATTTAAGTCAAAATAATATCCCTACTTGGATCAGACAGGTAATTATTCCTGATATTACTGATGAAGTAGAAGATTTACTAAAATTAAAACAATTTATTTCTACTTTAAAATCTGTACAAAAAGTAGAATTACTTCCATATCACGATATGGGGAAATTTAAATGGAAAAATTTGAACTGCAAATATGATTTAGAAAATATTAGACCTGCCACATCAGAAGATATAAAAAAAGCAAAGAAGGTTTTAGAAATTACCTAAAACCTTCTCTTTTTTACATTCCTAATAATTTTAATTCCACATTTTCCATTTTATATTTTCCATCTACTAAAACAAACTCCACTAATGTATTTGCTAATGTTTCTTCATTTTGTCTTAAATCTGTTGAGAAATATAATTTTATTTGTGGTATTTCTACTTCGTTTTTTACAATCTCTTTAAAAGTTTCTGCCATATGTTTTTCATCTTCGCATATTAATATTAATTGTGGCATACTGTTAAATCCAGAATCACCTGGTACAAAGTTCTCATAAAAATCTTTATATAATCTAATTTTATCTACTGTTTTCTTTTGCCAGTCAACTTCTCTTCTTATTACTTCAAATACAAATTGTATTGATTTTTGATTTTTAGTTAATTTTACACTTCCACCTGTTGCTTTAAATATTTTTCCTGCTACTTTTGCATTTATAGTAGGCTTTACTACATAACTATCAAATGCTTTTACTTTTCTTAAATAAGCAATTAATGTTTGATTTCCTGCTAATCTCTTTTTAATCATTGGAACTGGTTTTGTATTATCTGATGGTTGCCATTTACATTCAATCTCTTTTGAGTTTAATAAGTATTTTCCCATTTTCTCTAAACAATAAATTCTATAAATTCCTTTTCCTTCATCAGATGTAAAGTAATATCTTGTTAAAATTTTAGATTTAACGAGTTGATCTAATTTATTATTTAATTTGTCTTGAGATTTTGGGTCAATTCCTTTAATTTCTAACATTTGATATAACTGTCTTGATGTAATGAATTCAAATTCATTTACTAATTCTAAAATCGCAAAATGAATTTCGTTAATATGTCCTATATCAATTTTATGTACAATTTGATTCATTGAAACATATCCATCTTTTCCATCAAATGTTTTGATTTCACCTTCTCTAATTGCAAAAGGTGATACTTGTGCTTTAATTTGGTTATCCTCAACCATTTTAAATCCCTCCTAATTTTTAATTACTAATAATTTAATTTTTCTTTTTTGAGTATCTATTTTTCTAATATATACATCTATTGTTTGTCCATAATTAAGACCTTCTTGATATTCTGCCATTCCAACTAAGTTAGGTGCTAATTCAATAAAAATTCCATTTCTGTTTTTTTCTGTTTCTCTTACAATTCCCTTAACTTTCATTCCATTAGAGAACTTTTTTGCATTTTCTTCCCAAGATCCTAAAATTTCTTTATATGATAAGATGACACTTCCTGTTTGTCTATTAATAGATTTTACAATAACTTCAACTTTTTGTCCAATTTTTAGCCTTTCTTCTGGTGATTTTATTCTAGCAATAGATAAATCTTCAATATGTGCTAATCCTACTACTCCTCCTCCAATTTCTATAAATGCTCCATATGGTCTTATATTTTTTACAATTCCAGTTACTCTTGTTCCTTCTTGTAAATCCTCTTTTATCCAAGTTAGTGTTTCTTGTTGTACTTCTTTTCTTGATAAAATAATTTGATTTTCTTTTGCTTCCTTTATTTTAAATTGTACAAATTTATGAACTTTTCCTGTACATAAATTACTTTTGGGTAATCCACCTTCTTCTAAATGAATTGCTTCAACCTCATATCTAGGTATCACTCCATTTATTCCATTTCCAAAGGAAATATGCAAATTATAGTCATTATCACAACTTTTTACAAGTCCTTGTAAAGTTTCATTTTTTTCCATATACTCATATATATTTGTTTTATCTATTTTAGTTATCTCATTATTCCAACCCTCTGGTTTGAATTTTAACGTATTCATTTGTTTTTCCCCTTTTTTGTCCTATGTTTATCTTATTATATATTTTTTATTTAGAATTGTCAAAAGACTACTTTCCAGATGACAATTTTTCTATTTCTTCTTTTTTTAAGTACCTCCATTTTCCAAGTGGTAAATCTTTTACACCAATTCCTGCTATTTTGCTTCTGTGAAGTGCTAAAACTTGATAACCTATTGCTTCACACATTTTACGAATTTGTCTGTTTTTTCCTTCGTGTATTGTAATTTCTAATCTAGATTGATTTTTTTCTTTATCTGTTTTTAATATTTTTACTTTTGCTGGTCTTGTTTTATAATTTTCTATTTCAACTCCTTGCTTTAATTGTTCTACTTCGTATTTACTAATAATTCCTTTTATTGTAACAGTATAAGTTTTTTCAATTTCATGTTTTGGATGTGTTACTTTATATACAAAATCTCCATCATTTGTTAAAATTAATGCTCCTGATGTATACATATCTAATCTTCCAACTGGTACAATTCTTTGTTTAACTTTTACTAAATCTAACACTTGGTCTCTGTTAAATTGATCTTTTGCAGTTGTTACATATCCAATTGGTTTATTTAATAATATATATACAAGTTCTTGTTCTTTTTTTATTATTTTCCCTTCATATTCTACTCTGTCTTTAGTTGGATTTATTTTTGTTCCAAGTTCTTTTACAGTTTCATTGTTTACCTTAATTTTTCCTTCTAAAATCAGTTCTTCTGATTTTCGTCTTGATGCAATCCCTGCTTCTGCTAAATATTTTTGTAATCTAATTTCTTCCAAAACTTTCTCCTTTATTTTTTTAATTCTTCTAACAGTTTTTTAAAATACTCTGGTAATTCAGCATATAAAAGCATTTCTTTTCCAGTTCTTGGGTGTTTAAATTTTATGCTTTTTGAATGTAAACACTGTCCCTTAATATTCCATTCATTTTTGCCATTAGAATAAACTTCATCTCCTATAATAGGATATCCAATTTGCGATAGGTGTACTCTAATTTGATGTGTTCTCCCTGTTTCAATTTTTATTTCAAGTAGAGTACAATTATTATCTGGAAATCTTTGCATTACTTTAAAATGCGTAATTGCTTCTTTACCATTTTTATTTACAGCCATCTTTTTCCTATCTTTTGTACTTCTTCCAATTGGCATATTAATCGTTGCTTCATTTTCTTTTACAATTCCACGTACAAGTGCAATATATGTTTTCTCTGTTTTATGATTTTTAATTTGTTCACTTAGGTTTATATGAGATTTATCATTTTTAGCAACTATTAATATTCCAGAAGTATCTTTGTCTAATCTGTGTACAATTCCTGGTCTAATTTCTCCTCCAATTCCAGATAAAGAATCTTTGCAAATTGCCATTAGACTATTTACTAATGTTCCATCTGGATTTCCGTTTGCAGGATGTACTACCATACCTTTAGGTTTATTTACTACTATAATATCTTCATCTTCATATATAATTTCAATTGGAATATCTTGAGGCTCTACTTTACTTATTTTTGGTTCTTCTTTTTCTATTGTAATTTTATCATCTTTTTGAACTTTATAAGATGCTTTAGTTTTTTTACCATTTACTAAAATTTTTTCTTCTTCTATTAATCTTTGGATAGCTACTCGAGAATAGTTATCACTTTTTTCAGATAAATAGCGATCAATTCTTTGTTTTTCTTCTTCATCTTTTACAATAAAAGTTTCCAATTTCTTCTCCTTTTATTTATTGATTTCATAAATTACAAAATAATCATCTCTATACAGTTCAGTGTATTTATCACTATCTGCTTTGTCAATAATCATACTTACTTTTGAATTTTGGTATGTTATTACATGAGTAATTCCATATTTTTCAAAAATGTCTCCATAGAAATTACCAATACTTGATGTGTTAATAAAATCCATAAATATATCATCTTTTTTTCCATTAAATTCTGGTGTGTATAAATCTGCTCTAGAGTCTATAAATACTGGTATTCCTCTAAATAGTAAGTAACTTCCATAATTATATTCATTATAAAATCTTGCAGTTCCTAAATCAATATGTCCTAATATGTATTCAGAAGCTTTTATAGGATATGTGCTTTCATCTACATATGTATCATCTAATTTATCTTTTCCCATATAATAACTAAATACTAACATTACAATTGAAATTGCTATAATTCCTACTATATTCATCAATTTATTTACTAAATCTTTTTCTTTTTGTTTCACATAAGTTTCATACAATTGAAATATCAATCTATTCAATATTACAGAACCAATAATAGCAAACATAGTAATTTGTCTTCTTGAATTTAACATTAAAAATAATAATCCACATATCATAAACAAATCACTAAGTCTTATTTTTGTTTTTGTAAAAATTAAAATAGATAAAATTATGATAATTGCACAACTTGCTTCTGTTTCTTGTGAAATTGTCATTGGTAAATGTTCATTTATATTTTGGGTTGTGCTTCCCTCCATAGTTTTAGCTAGATATGTATATGGTGTGGTTCCTAATGGTGTTAAAAATCCTGTAAGGCTACAAATTAGCATAATGACAATTAGCCATTTTACATTTTGATTTTTTGCTAATTTTATTTTATATGGATTTTGTAATTCTTTTGTTCTTTTTATTTTTACTTTGTCAATTTTTGTTTCTAATGTTTGCTTTTCTTTTTTCAATTTTTCAATTAATTCTTCTTGGCCTTTTTTGGTTGCATCACTTATTTTTATATTTAATATAAACATTTTTAATTTTCTGTAAATAATAGTTTCTGCTAAAACAGAAATAATATATTCAGCTATATAAGGCAAATATAGTACAAAATAAAATGGAAATACTGCAACATGTGTATTGGCAATAATTATTGGAATAATAATTAATCCAAGAGCATATCTTTTCTTTTTAGTCTCTATAAATTTCTCAATTAAATAAATCGTTAAAATAAATAATATAAAAGTAAATAGTTGCGCTCTAGCTGCAATATATCCCCTTATAATATACATTACGCCTATTGTGATAATAAAAGAAAAAAGTTGATTTTTGACTAATTTGGTATTAACTAAATAAATAGATAAGCCTAATATAATAGTTAAAATACAAGTTGTAACATATATACCGGTAAATCCGAAAATATCATAAATAAAATAGGTTACTAAATCATATCCCCAATGTGGATAGGTATATCCTAAATTTTCATGCCAAGAAAATGGATCTTTTCCATCAATTCCACTTTTAGCTATATGTTCTCCCACTTTTATTGTATAATAAGTATCATTTTGAAAAGTTACTGGTGTAATAGCTATGCAAAAAATTGCAATTAATACTACAGCTAATATTGTGAATTTAACTGTTCCTTTTATTTTTTTATGTTTAATTTCTTTTTCTTCTTTTTTCTTTTTTTCGTTTTGTTGTTCTTTTATGTTTTTTGTTTTCATATTTATTTAGTCCTCTCAATGTTATTTATTTGCTTTATTATATCAAAAAAAGTTTCAAAAGACTAGTCCTTTGAAACCTTTTTGATATATTTATTTTACTTTTATACAATCCTCAATTATACAGCTTCTTGGTTTTCTATTTCTTCTTGTCTTTCTGTATTTTTTTCTTCTATTATTTCTAAACTTCCAATTGAAACTTCATAAGCAATTCTAGTTTGAGATGTTCCATCTTCATATTTCTTTTCATATGTTCTTGATTGAACTCTTCCAACTACTTTTACTTGTGAACCTACTTCTAAGTTTTGACAAAATCTTGCATTTCTTCCCCACGCAATACATGGAATATAATCAGATTTGTTATATGCTCTATTAACAGCAAGTAATATGTCTGATATTTCTCTTCCAAATGGTGTTTGTCTATATATTGGCTTTTTGCAAATATAACCAATTAATACTACTTCATTTGTTATAGTATCTTTTTTTACCATTTCGTTTTCTTCTTCACTGTTTTCAGTTTCTTCTACTTCCATTATGTCTTTTGCAAATACTGTTAATATAAGCCTATTTTTTTCATTTTCATAACTATTATAAGATCTAAATTGACCTTTTACTAATAGTTTTCTTCCTTCTTGTAATGTATCTTCTTTAATTAGTCTTTCTGATATGGTAATTGGAATAATGTCTTCATTTCCACTTAAACGAGGTATGCTTAAATTAAAAAGAAAAAATCTTTCCCCATATATTTCATGACTAAACTTTTTTTCTCCTGTAACTTTTCCAACTAATGTTAAATAGTTGTTTTCTAAATAATTTGTATCCAATCTCTTTTCCTCCCTATTTTATTAATTTTTATCAAATGTATATTTTTCTTTACGCACAATTGTCTTACATCTTCCATTATACACCTTTTTTTTGGTTTTGTCTACATAAAAAGTTAATTTTTTTCAAAAAAGTTAGATTTTTCCTATGTTTTATGAATTATGCTTTTATTAAATATTTTAAATAGTATATATATAATTAGAATTTCATAAGTTTGTAATCCATTCTTTTCTTTTCTTTCTATCTTTCGTTCTTCTATTTCTATTAGTTGTTTTTCTCTATTTTCTATAACTGTTTGTAAATAAATCAAAATATCACTTTCACTAATACTTGAAACAGTAACATTTGCTTTTTGATTTAATCCATAACTTATGATATGATTTTGTTTGTAATTTTTTTTATATTCTGGATTTTTATCTGTGTTTACTATTAGATATTGCACAGAAGTACAGATTTTTTGTAATATATCATTATGTTCTTTAAATTTTTCTATATTATCTTCTATTATTATTATTTCAAATTTGATGTTTTTTATATTTTCTATACTTCTTAAATTAATATGAACAAAGCTTATTAATTCTTCTTTTATTTCCTCAGTCATTTTGTTTTTTATGTTTTCAAAAACTTTTTTCTTTCCAACAATACCAATAAATGACATTTCTATCCCCTATCACATCTTTTATTTCTTATATTGTTTCCTTTTTTGGTAATTTTATACACTAATTGTTTTTTATCTGTGTTCCATTCGAATTTATTTTGTAATTTTCAAAATAAATTAATTGTGATACTGGTACAATTTGCAGTCCTTTTTGTTTTATGCTTTTAATTAACATATCTAAACTGTCTGCTGTGTGTTTAGTTCCATTATGACTTAATATAATATCTCCTGGTTTAATTTTTGAATTTAACCTATTCCACATTTCTTCTCCGTGTTAATCCTGTATAATCTAAAGTATCTAAATTCCATTGAATAGTATAGTATCCTTTGTCTTGTGCTGCTTTTATTACTGTATTATTATATTCTCCATAAGGTGCACGATAAATTTTTGTTCTTTTACCTGTTATTTTTTCAATTTTATCATTCGATTTTTCAATTTCTTCTATATTTTCTTCATAATTTAAGTTATTTACGTGTGGATGAGTATCACTATGACTTGCTATTTCATGACCTGCAGTACTTATTTTTTTTACTGCCTCTGGAAATTTTTGAATCCAATCTCCTACCATAAAAAATGTTATTTTAACTTGATTATCTTGCAGGGTTTTTAAAATTGAATCAATATCATCAGCATTCCAAGCACAATTCATTGTAAAAGCTACTTTTTTTTCATTTGTTTCGACATTATAAATTGGAAGTAATTTTCCTGATGGAGTACTTGATGTAGCAATGCTATTTTCTTCATTTGTTGTTATTGTAGTTGCTATGCAAAATAGTAATATAACCGTTATTATTGATACTAAATACGTATATATTTTTTGTTTGTTAAATACGAAAAACATAAAAAATCCCTCCAAGTAAAGCTATTTTAATTGTATGCTTTTCCTTGGAGGAAAATTCGAATTATTTATTATTATATTTTTTATTCATATGAATTATAATCATGATCATATTTATAATCTTCAATATGTGTTCTAAAATCATCAAAATCTATTTCATTTAATGCATCTGAAAATCCAATTGTAAATCCGATAATAAATAAAAATATTACTATTAATGTTGAAATTAATAATCCTATTGAACCTGTAATTAATCCTGCAATTGCCATTCCTTTGCTAGTTGATTTTATTCCTAGTATACCAAATATAATTGCTAATATACCACATGGTATAGATATGTACCAAAGACAGAAAAATATTAATGTTACAATTCCTAGTACTAATGATGCTATACAAAATCCTTTCTTTTCTTGCTTTGGTTCTTCTTTTTTTACATCATTGTCTTTATTCTCAACTTTTTTTACTTCTATTACTTCTTTTTTTTCTTCATCCATTTTACATCTCTCCTTTCAACTATAGTATAATTATACCATATTTTTCAACATTTTACAATAAATTTCTTACAATTGTGTAAATAATTAGCACAATTGCAAAGATAATTGCATACCAATATTTTGGATATATCCAAGTTAATATTTTCTTTTTCTTTCCTATATTAATAATATATATTATATTTACAATTATTATATATACTATACTTATAAAAAATATCATATGCGAGAAAAATGCTTGGGTTATATTCCCTTTAAATATATTTATTACACATCTTGTTCCACCACAGGCTGGACATAAAAAACCAATTTTTCTATGTACCCAACATTTGGGCACAAGCTCTATATATTTAGAATTTATAAACATATAAAGTGCAATAATAATTATTATTTCAATTCCTATTATGATAGCTTTCTTTTTCATTTTCATTCCTTTTTTACAAAAATTTCTTTAAGTTGATATCTTATAGTTATATTATACAAAATCTTTTTTATAATTACTAGACAATTTCTTTCAACTTTCTACATTTTTTTCATATTATATATAAAGTGACTTAAAAGTTACTATTTTAGAAAGGAATGATTTAATTATGGGTATGGAGGATAAAAAATTTTGTCCAGTATTAGATGTAGATGGTGTAATCGCAGGAGGAAAACAATTTGATCTTGATATAACTTTGCCAGAAGATAATCGTGATGTCATTTATGGCGTAGTAAAAAATTGTTTCAAAGAGCCAGTAACTGATGCTGTTGTTAAATTAGTAGAAGTTGTTTATGAGCACGGAAAAGAAGAAAGAAGACCTATTGGTCACACTTTTACAGATAAAGAAGGGGAATTTGTTTTCGGACCTCTTTGTCCTGGTAAAGAATATGCTATCCAACTTTGGGTAAATGATACAAAGAAAATTAAAATTTGTGCAAAATGTCATCATGAAGGAAAATGCTTAAAAGGTGAAAAGTGCGATAAATGTGATTGTTTCATAGATGATTGCGACAAATGTGAAAAAAAAGAAGAATGTGAAAAAGAAGATTGTAAAGAATGTAAATAATCTTTTAAAAAAAATCTCTTCCTAATTTTAGGAAGAGATTTTTTTACATCATACCCATTTTTCTTGCAAATTTTTTACCTTTTTTCATTAAATTTTTTCTGTTCATTTTTTCAGAATCACTATACATCATCATAATTCCTGTTGTTATTAATCCACCTATCATAATTCCTTTAATGAATTTCATTTTATTCACCTCCGAAAGTTGCTACTTTTTATATTTCTATTTTCTCTATTTTTTATTTTTTTTATACGGTTTTATATATAATTTAAAGGTGGAATATATTTCATTTATAGCAATAATTGCCAAAAAAATCCCAAAACATTTTCTTAATATTCCTACATCTATTCGAATTGCTATATTTGCACCAATTATTGCTCCTAAAATTCCAAAGATTGATAAAAATATTGCTAATTTTAAATCAATATTTTTATTTTTAATATTTACAATAATTGCAACAATTGCTGTTGGAATAAAAAAAATTAAATTAGTTGCTTGTGATATATGCTGTTCTACACCCATCAAAAATGAAAGAAGAAAAATTAAAATTGTTCCTCCTCCCATTCCTGTTCCACTTACAATTCCTGATACAATTCCAATTAATATTTCTATCATTTTATTTCCTATCTTCTATTTTATTGATTTATATTGCAAATAAACATAAAATATGGTATAATTTATTGAAACTTTTTTTAACTTATTTTGCTTAAGAGGAGGTATCTAAAATGTCAAGAAACTGGGATTTAGTTAGAGAGGTGGTCGATTATTTTAACAATAATCGGTCTACAGTAAGAAAAACCGCTGAGTATTTTAAAATATCAAAGACAACTGTTTACGATTATCTTACAAAAGTCTCTCCAAACAGCATTTCTAGGGAGATTTTAGATGAAAACAAATCTGAACGCAACATTCGCGGCGGTCAAGCAACAAAAAATAAGTTCTTGTCTAAGCGGTCATAATGACCGCTTTTTCTTATTAGTTAAAAATCATTTTATACGATATATAAATTAAAAAAATTGTAAATATTATTTTCATAATTTTTTCTGGTATTTTTTTTAATAATTTTGCGCCAATATATCCACCTATTGTGCCTCCTATTGCACATAATATTGCTATTTTCCAATCAATAAAATTACTTTCATAATAAAAAAAACTACTTGTTATTACCATTGGTAAAATGCAAAAAACAGAAGTTCCTCTCGCTTTTGTGCTGTCTACATCTAATAAGTAAATAAACGCAGGTACTAAAATCATTCCTCCACCTGTTGAAAATAAACCACTAATTATTCCTGCTAAAGTGCCAATTATAACTTTTTTAAACATAAATAAAACCTACTTTTTAGTAGGTTTTCCAATTTTTATAAATTTATTCGTCTTTAATATTTTCATCTGGTATGTAATATTTAGTTCCAATCATTTTATCTGGTAAATATTGTTGCTCTACATAGTGACCAGGAAAATTATGTGGGTATAAATATCCTTCACTGTATCCTAATTCTTTCATTTTTTCTACTGGTGCATTTCTTATGTGCATTGGTATTTCTCCTGTGTCTTTTGAGGAAACATCTGATAGTGCTTTATCTATTGCCAAATAAGATGCATTTGATTTTTTAGAATTGGCTACGTAAATTGCCGCTTCTGCAAGTATTATTCTTGCTTCTGGCATTCCTATCATATGAATAGCTTGCATAGCACTGTTTGCTACTACTAATGCATTTGGATTTGCCATTCCTACGTCTTCTGATGCACAAATTACAATTCTTCTTGCTAAAAATAAAGGGTCTTCTCCTCCATTTAAGGCTCTTGCTAAATAAAAAATTGTTGCATCTGGGTCTGAACCACGCATTGATTTAATAAATGCACTAATATTATCGTAGTGTTCTTCTCCATTTTTATCAAAAATAGCTTTTCTATTTTGAATACTATTTTTAATAACTTCATCTGTAAGTACAATATATCCATCTTTATCAATTGGCGTTGTTAGTGTTGCAACTTCTAAACCATTTAAGGCAGTTCTTACATCTCCATTGCTAATGATCGCTAATTTTTTTAAAGTACTATCTTCTATTTTTATTTTATATTCTCCTAGACCATCTTTTCTTTCTAATGCATTTTTTAAAATCTTAAAAATGTCTTCTTCTGTTAATGGATTTAATTTTATTACCATTGATCTTGAAATTAAAGCCTTGTTTACTTCAAAATAAGGATTTTCTGTAGTTGCACCAATTAATATAATTGTTCCATTTTCTACAAATGGAAGCAATGCATCTTGTTGTAATTTGTTAAATCTATGAATTTCGTCTATAAATACAATGCTTTTACCAACTGGGTTTAACATTAAATTTCTAGTTTCTTCTACTACTCTTTTAATATCTGCTACTCCAGCTGTTACTGCATTTATTTTATAAAACTTATATTTTGTTGTTTCACTAATTACTCTTGCTAAAGAAGTTTTTCCACATCCTGGAGGTCCGAATAGAATAATACTTGATAGTCTATCTGCTTTTATAGTTCTATATAGTATTTTGTCTTTTCCGTATTATATGTTCTTGCCCAACATATTCTTCTAGTGTTTTTGGTCTTACACGAAAAGCCAATGGTTCATTGCTATTCATTTTTTTCCTTTCCGACGTTATTTGAAAACATCATTTTCCTAAAATTATTAATCCTTTTTTGATTAAATCTTCAACTGAAAGTTTTTCTTTGTCTAATTTGTCAATTGCTTTTTCTATTTCTTTTTTATTATATCCTAATACTTGAAGTGCCGCAATTGCTTCTGATACTTTATTGTTTGTTTGAATTGCATCTTGTAATTTATTATTTTTATTTTCTTGCTTTTCTATTTCATTATTTATGCCTTCAATTTGTTGTTCTTTTGTTATTTTATCTTTTAGCTCTAAAATTATTCTTTTGGCTGATTTTGGCCCAATTCCTGGTATTCCAGTTAATGTAGATACATCTTCTGAAATAACTGCTAATGCAAATTCAGTTGGTTCACAAGTAGCAAGCATTGTTAATGCTGTTTTTGCTCCTACACCACTTACTCCAATTAATAATTCAAACATTTTTAATTCTTCTAATGTGTTAAATCCATAAATACTGATGTCATCTTCTCTTACTCTATAAAATGTATGTACTTTTACTTGCTCCCCAATGTTTCCTATTTTCTCAATTCCTGCATCTGACATAAATACTTTATATCCTAATCCACCTACATCAATTACGATATATCCTGTCATTTTCATTTCTAAAATTCCTTTTATATATGCTAACATTTCTTTTTTCCCTTTCTTTTTATTTTTAAGTATCATAGAAATACGTTGCTTCTAGGTCTGCTTCATATGTTAATAACGCAATTGGATATTTAGTATAACTTGCTCCTATGGCATTGTAATTTTCTTTTGGTTCAGTGTGTCCCATATGCCAACGAATAGAGTATTTTTCTTCTGGTGTTAGTTTTATATATTCTGTTATCATCATAACTGATTTTTCTCCGTGTCCATATGGTATAGTATCTTCAACAGTGTAATATGGGACTTTTTCCCATACTCCTAATGCATTTTTTGCATTACGGTAATCTGTTTTATAGAAGTTTGTTTTACAAATATCGTGCAATAATCCTATAATTATGATTGATTCTTCTGGTATGTTAATTTCTAAAATAGAATTTTGAACTTTATGTTTTAATATTTCATAGACTTTTAAACTATGTGCTACTAATCCTCCTTCATAATCTCCGTGAAATCTTGTACTAGCTGGTGCTTTAAAAAAGTCAGATGTTTCTAAAAACTTTATTAAATCTTCTATTCCGTCTCTTTTTACTGTTCTTAGTAATTCTAAATATTGTTCCTTCATTTTTTTCTCCTTTATTTTTTCCTTATTTAGTCATTTGCAAAACTCTAAAAATCTTGCAAATACTTAACTTTTTTTGTTATATATATGTTATTTTTCTCCACT
>CANRFI010000016.1 GCA_947629855.1 uncultured Clostridia bacterium | reverse complement strand
CAGTTAACAAATTACCAATATGATTCTTTAGGATATATGGTATCTAGCAATAGAGATGCAATCAATTTATTAGTAATTCCAGACTATAATGTTTTAGTAGCATGTAAAGATAAAAAATATACTTTAATAAATTCAGAAGGTAAAGAATTATTCCCAACAGTAGCAGATGACATTTATATGACAATTAGTGGAGGAGAAAAACATTATTATATTGGAGTAAATGATCAAAGTATGGATGCTATAGAATATTTAAACGCAAATGGAATAACACCAAGACAAACTACTCAAAATACAAGTACAAATACAAATACTACTACAAACACAACTACAAATACAAATAACAACAAGAGTAACAGTAATAGTAGTAATGATGATGATGATAATGATACATTAGATGAAGAATAAATTAAAAGATTTAGAGAATTATAATATTCTCTAAATTTTTTGATTTTATAGAATAAAAAATAAAATTAAAAAAAATATAAAAAAACATTTACATTTAAAAAAAATTTGTATACAATATAATAAAATAGAGAAAAATGTCAAAAAATAGAAAATAACAAAAGAAAATAAGAAAGGAAGCAAAATCAATGAAAATATTGATGTTAACATGGGAATATCCACCAAGAATAGTAGGAGGAATATCAAGAGTTGTATCAGACTTATCAAGAACATTGTTAAAAGATGGTCATGATGTAACTGTTATTACATACCGAGATGGTGACAATCCATATTTTGAAGATGACAAAGGTGTAAAAGTTTATAGAGTAGATAATTATATGATTAATCCTAATAATTTTATTGATTGGGTTATGCAAATGAATTTTAGTATGATTTCAAAAGCAAATGAAATAATTCAAGAGCAAGGAAAATTTGATGTTATTCACGCACATGATTGGTTAGTTGCATATAGTGCAAAAACATTGAAAAATTCTTACAATATTCCAATCGTAGCTACTATTCATGCAACAGAAGCAGGAAGAAATAGTGGAATACATGATGAACAACAAAGATATATAAATGATACAGAGTGGATGTTAACATATGAATCAGCAGAAGTCATTGTAAACAGTAATTATATGAAAAATGAATTACAAAGATTATTTGGTTTACCATATGAAAAAATAAATGTTGTACCAAATGGCGTAAATATGAGTTTATACAATGGATTTGAAAGAGACTACAATTTTAGAAGAAGATACGCAATGGATAATGAAAAAATAATTTTATTTATGGGAAGACTAGTATATGAAAAGGGAGTGCAACATCTTATTGCAGCTATGCCAAAAATATTAGAAGGTTACCATGATGCAAAATTAGTAATATGTGGAAAAGGTGGAATGTTAGAAGAATTAAGAGCACAAGCAGACAGCATAGGAATATCAAACAAAGTTTATTTTGCAGGTCATATGAGTGGAAAAGATGTACAAAGAATGTATAAAGCTGCTGATATTTCAGTATTCCCAAGTACTTATGAACCATTTGGAATCGTAGCTTTAGAGGCAATGCTATCAGAAAATCCAGTAGTAGTTTCTGATATAGGAGGATTAAATGAAATAGTAGAACATAGAGTAAATGGAATGAAAACTTATTGTGGAAATCCAAATTCTATAGCTGATTCTATTTTGGAATTACTATATAATCCAAAACTTTGTAGTGAAATTACAAAGAAAGCAAAGAGCAAGGTAAGAAATGAATATAATTGGAGTAAAATAGCACAAGATACGCATTTTACTTATCAAAAAGCAATTTGTCAATCTGTTGCAGAAGAGCAAAAAAGGCAATTGGAACAAGAAAGAGCAAGAAGAAACAAAAAAACAAAAAGTGTCGGAAACGAAATTACGAACTTACTTACTTTCAAGAAACGACAAGCATATGCTTAAAGGGTGTTTTTGGAGATGGGGTCAAAAAGACCCTTTTTTATATTTTTGTACCGCCTTAAAGAATACATTTTAAAATATTTAATAAAAATTTTCAATTTCTACAAATTTAGCAAAAAAATAGTGTATAATAAAGAAAAGAAAAAAGAAAGGATTAAAATATGAAAGAAACAGAATTTAAATCTGGATTTGTAACAATAATTGGAAGAACAAATGTAGGAAAATCAACTTTAATAAATTTGCTGGTAGGAGAAAAAGTAGCAGGAATTAGCAACAAGGTACAAACAACAAGAACAGCAATTAAAGGAATTGTTAACAGAGAAAATAGCCAAATTATTTTTACAGATACACCAGGAATTCATAAACCAAAAACAAAATTAAATCAAACAATGATAGAAACATCATTTGGAAGTCTGCCAGATAGTGATATTATATTATTTTTAATAGAAGCAACGAGTGAAGATATAGGAAAAGGAGATAGTATAATATTAGAAAAGATAAAAGAAACAAAAAGAAAAACTATTTTAATTATTAATAAAATTGATTTAGTAAAAAGAGAAAAATTATTAAAATTAATTGATATCTATAGAAAAGAATATGACTTTGAAGCAGTTATTCCGATTTCAGCAACAAATAAAAAATATAAAGAAATTATATTAGAAGAAATTGAAAAAAATTTAAAACCAGGACCAGCTTATTATAGCAAAGAAGAATATACCGATCAAACATTAAGACAATTAGCAGAAGAAATAATACGTGAAAAAGCATTAAAACTATTGCAGGATGAAGTACCACATGGAATTTACGTAGATGTAGAAAAATTTACAACAAGGAAAAATAAGCAAAAAGAAAATATTTATGATATAGAAGCAACAATCTATTGCTTAAGAGAATCACATAAAGGAATTATAATAGGAAAAAATGGAGAGATGCTAAAGAAAATAGGAAGAATGGCTAGAATTGATATGGAAGAAAATTTTGGAGTAAAAATTAATTTAAAAACATGGGTTAAAGTAAAAGAAGATTGGCAATCAAATGATACAATTGTAAATAAATTCAAATTAAAATAAAAAGTGGTATAAAAAATAATAAATTTGCGAAAGATAAAATTAAAGGAGAGGATGGTTATGATTAGAAAAATTGCTTGGGAAACCTTTAAAAACACAGGTAATATAAACTCTTTTATGGAATTAAAACAAATAGAAAATATAGAAAAAGAAATAGAGGGTGAAATTGGTACTAAAAGTATTACAAATTTAGAAAAAAATGAAAATACTAAAACGAACCAAAATTAAACTCTAAAAGAGGAAATTAAAATGTCAAATGTAAAAATAAATGGAATTGTGCTGTCAGAAAGTAATATGGGAGATTTTGACAAGATGCTTACTATACTTACTCCAAATGTACGGAAAAATATCTTGTGTAGCCAAAGGAGCAAGAAGACCCAAAAGTGCTCTTTTGGCAGGTACACAAATATTTTGTTTTGGTGAGTATTTGATGTATAGAGGCACAGAAACTTATCACATTAATTCTGTTGAACCCATTGAAATCTTTTATAATCTTAGAACAGATTTAGACAAGCTAAAATATGCTGTACATATTAATAAAATCGTGAAAGATGTAACACAAGAGAATCAAAACTGTTATAAAATACTTCAACTATTATTAAATACACTTTATACAATATCAGAAACTAATAAAAACTTAAATATGGTTATTGGAATATTTAAATTACGTTTACTTTGTATATTAGGATTTACTCCTAAAATAAAAGAATGCACAAATTGCCATAAACAAAGTGAACTTATGTATTTTAGCATAAAGGATAATGGCTTAAAGTGCAAAATATGCGGAAAACAAGATACTAGCTGTATAAAAATAAGTGAAAGTACGTTAAATGCAATTAAATATGTCGTTACTGCACCACCTAAAAAATTATATTCATTTGAACTAAAAGATGAATCATTAGAAGAATTTAAACTATTAACAAAATTATATTTTAATGAAAAATTAGAAAAAGAATATAAAATAGAAGATTTATTTTAAAAATTTACAACCATTGACAACTAAAAAATTAATGTATATAATAATTTATATAGAAGAAGGGAGAGAAAATTTTATGAAAATTAAAATAACAGGAAAAGAACTAAAAATAACAGAGGCTATTAATGATTATGTAGAAAGAAAGTTAGAAAGAATTGATAAATATTTTGAAATGGCAGAAGCAGAAGTCACATTAAGAACAGAGAAAAACGAACAAATAGCAGAAATATATGTTACAGCAAATGGTGAAAAGTATAGAGCAGTAACAGAGGACAAAGATATGTATGCTTCAATAGACAAAGATATTGATATTTTGGAAGGACAAATTAGAAAATCAAAAACTAAAAAAGAAAAAATGATGAAAGATGCATCTATAAAAACAATGGAAGTAGTAACACAGACAGAAACAGAAATTAAAGACGAAATAATTAAAACATCTTATTATGAAATAAAACCAATGCTACCAGAAGATGCTGTTTTAAAATTAAAAGAAAAACCAACCCACAATTTTTTAGTATTTATAAATGTAGAAACAGGTAAAGTAAATGCAGTACATAAATTAAAAGATGGAAAAAACTATGGTTTAGTAGAACCAGAAGCTTAAAAAGGTACGAAAACTAATGAAATTAAAAAATAAAGAAAATATAATTTTATATTTTATATCAATCATTATAACTGCTATTAGCTATACTGCTTTTTTGAAAGGTTATTATTCGATAGACACACCGAAAATAATACAATTAGGCTATGACGGATATGCCATAGCCTATTCATTTTATGATGGAAGACTAATTATGACATTAATAGGATTAATAGCCAATATAATTTCAATAGGAATAAAACAATACTATATATTACTATTAATTTTTAGTATAATCATTTCTTCTATTAGTGTTATAAAAATATATACTATTGTAACAAATATAAAACAGCCAAAAAATAAAATGATGAAGATAATAGTTTTTATTGCAGCATATACATACATTTTCCATTTTATGAATATCAATAATTTTCAGTTTGTAGAATGTATTATTATGTCAATGAGCATATTATTTTATATTTTATCAGCAGAAGAAATAATATTAAAAACAAATAAAAAAATGGGATTTATATATTGTTTATTTGCAATACTATGTTACCAGGGCACGATTAATGTATTAATATCAACAGCGATTTTAATGATAATAATAAAAGATTATAAAATAAATAAAAAAGCAATAAAACAATTCTTTGATTTAGTAGTTGTTTGTATTATAGCAGTTCGGAATTGATGTTATAATATTAGCAATAATACATAATAATGTGCAAACAGTACAAACAAATAGAATTAGTTTAGATGTAATATCAAATATATGGAGTGGTATTCAATATATAAAAGAACTTATTGTCTTTAATGTAAAATTATATCCTAAATTTTTGCAAATAATCTTTATTATTACTTTTTTAATTTTACTATACATATATGAAATAAAAAATAAAGAGCCAATAAATTTTTTTAAAGCTATTGTAATAATAATTGCCTTTTATATAAGTAGTTTATTATTAAGTATAATATATCCTAAGTATAGCGGAAGAATCCTTGGCTCAATAGGTGCTATAATTAGTGGTATAATTATCTTTTTATACACAAATACAAAAATATTTGAAAGAAATACATATAAAAAAATAGGAATAGTAATTGTTGTTAGTTATTTAATTACTATTTTGTGTAATACGTGGTATATAACACATGAATTTAAAAAGAATAATGAAACAGATAAAGAACTATCAGTTCAAATTGTTTCAGAAATAGAAAAATATGAACAAGAAAATAATGTTGAAATTACAAAAATGGCAGTAAATTATATATTTGATGAAACTTACCACGAAATTCCAGCAATGAAGCAAGGGCAAAAGTTCTTGGGATTATTTGGACCTTCAGAAATTGAATTATATACAAATAAAAAATTAGAAAAAATAATATTTGAAGAAGATATAAAAAATCAGTATTTTAAACAAGATGAAGGAGATATATTATGTATAGATGATACTGTTTATGTACAAATTAAAATTTAGAAAAGGCAGGAAATCAAATCCTGCCTTTTTGATGTACAAAATAAGTAAAATCACTAAAAGCAAAATTTAACTTCCTACCTATAATAATGAATAGAAATAAAACTATTTCATAGATTGTTCAGCTTGTTGGATCATTTTTCTAACCATATTTCCACCGATTTTTCCAGCATCTTTAGAAGATAAATCTCCATTATATCCATCTTTTAAGTTAACACCAACTTCACTAGCTACTTCATATTTGAATTTATCTAAAGCAGTCATAGCTTCTGGAACTAATTTTCTGTTTGAATTGTTTGCCATTGTTTTTTCACCTCCTGCAATATTACATTATAAGAAAAAACCTTTGCTTTTTCTAATACTATCATTTGTTAAAATGACAAAAAATAAACAAGTAATTTTTTCCAAACTAAAATAAAAATAATATTGCAATTTAACATTTTTAAAGTTATAATATAAAACATACAAACAAGAGGTGAAAAAATATGTATAAAATAGCTGCAATTGATTTAGATGGAACTCTACTTAATTCATATGGAATTGTTACTGATAATACAAAAAAAATTATACAAGAAACAATTGCAAAAGGAATAGATATAATAATTGCATCTGGAAGGCCAATTGATTCTATAAAAGCAATAGCCAGAGAAATAGGAAGTCAAAACTATTTTATTGCAGGAAATGGATCAATTATTTATGATATAAAAAAAGATAAAATTATTTATAACAAATTTTTACCAAAAGAAAAAATTTTGGAAATCATAAAAATATGTGAAGAAAATAGTATAGCATATAATGTTTATACAGACCAAACTATAATTGCTAATGCTTTAAAGTATAATGTTTTATATTATCAAAAAGAGAATTTAAAAAAAGAAGAAAGTAAGAAAACTAAAATTAGTATTGTCGAAAATATTTATGAATATGTAAAAAATTCAAAAGAAAATAAATTTTTAAAAATGACAATTTGTGATGAAAATAAAACAATATTCCAATCAATTATGAGAAAATTAAAACAAATAGGAGAAATAGAGGTATTAGATGTTTCACATATGTCTAGAAAAACAATTAAACAAGGAACAGAAGAAATTGTAATAGAATATTATTATACAGAGATAACAGAGCAAAATGTTGATAAATGGGATGCTATAGAATATTTAATTCAAAAATTAAATATAAAAAAAGAAGATGTAATTGCAATAGGAGATAACATTAATGATAAAAAAATGCTTCAGAATGCAGGACTAGGAATTATTATGAAAGGAAGTACTCCTGAAGTTGTAGAAATAGCCGATTATATGACATCATCAAATGATGACGAAGGAGTAGCTAAAGCATTAGAAAAATTTTGTTAAATATTAATAGTAATAAAAATAGCTTTTATAGCTATTTTTTTGCTATTTATCAACAAATATTACAAAAAAATTACAAGAATATTAAGTTTTTATAACAACAAGCTATTTAATTGATTTTAAAATATATTTGCGATAAAATAAAAAATAGATAAGTATTTTGTAAAAAAATATAGAAAAAATAAATTTTAAGGAGGAATTTGTAATGGCAACAAATCCAATGCAAAGAAAAGCAAGAAATTCATTTTTATTAGGAATGTTATTAATGTTAGTAATTTCAGGAGCAATAATTGCACTTTTATTTATGCAATTAATGAAATTACAAAAGAAAGAACAGGAGGAAAAAGCAGCAAATGTAAATGCATATGTTTTAAACCAAGATGTCAGTTCAGGACAAGTAATTACACCAGATATGTTAACTATGCAAGTAGTAAATAGAAATCTTGTTCCAAGTAATGCTACAAGTGATATATCTGTTATAGAAAACTATGCCCTTCAAGATAAAGAAGGAAATAATGTATTTACAAAAATAGAAAATGGACAAGCAAAATTATATATAAAAATTGCAAGCAAAAATAATAAAGAATATGAATTAAAATTATCTGATACAAATAATTATTATATAGAAGATGGTGGAGAAAATGTTTATATTGACTTAAATAGTGTTCCATTAGTAGCAAAAGTAACTATGAAAAAGAATACATTAGTTACAACAGAATTATTAAGTAAAAGCGATAATGTGGTACAAGATGATGTGAGAAAACAAGAATATAATATGTTAGTATTACCATCAGATTTGACAACAGGAGATTATATTGATATTCGTTTAATGATGCCATCTGGACAAGATTTTATTGTAGTATCTAAAAAAGAAGTTAGTATACCAAATATAAATGGAGTTGATTCAGCAGATACTATTTGGTTAAATCTATCAGAAGATGAGATTTTACATATGAGTTGTGCCATTGTAGATGCTTTCCAAAAAAACGGAGCAAAATTATATGCAACTAAATATACAGAAGCAGGAATGCAAACAGCAGCAACACCAACTTATCCATTAAATGAGAGCACATTAACAATATTAAGAAATGATCCAAATGTATTAGAAAGAGCAATGAATGCAATTGCTGCAAGATATAATAATTCTGATATGACTTCATTAAGAAACAATATTAATTCTTCAATAGAACAAGAAAAAGACCAAGCAGAATCTAATTTACAAACTAACATGCAAGAAAGTATAACAAATTATAAAAATACTAGAAAAGAATATCTAGACTCTTTAGCAGGAGTTGTACAATAATAATAAAAAGGAGAGAACTACTTATGAAAAAAATAGGGTTTATAGGGGCTTATGACAAAACAGATTTAATTGTATATGTCGCAAAAATATTAGTAACATTAAATAAAAAAGTATTAGTAGTTGATTCAACTATTAATCAAAAAGCAAGGTATATTGTACCTGCTATAAACCCAACAATAAAATATGTTACTGATTTTGAAGATATTGATATAGCAGTTGGATTTTCAAATTTTGATGAAATAAAAGAATACTTAGGTGTAGCTGAAGATCAGGAATTAGAATATGATATTGTTTTAGTTGATACAGATGACACAAAAGGATTTGAAAGTTTCGAATTAGAAGGTGCCCGGAAAAAATTATTTTGTAACTTCTTTTGATAATTATTCTTTAAAAAAAGGACTAGAAGTTTTACACAGACTAAAAGATATTGTAAGTTTAACAAAAATATTATTTTCTAAAGAAATGTTAAAAGAAGAAGATGACTATTTGAATTTTCTTTCACTAGGATATAAGGTAATATGGAATGAATATAAAATTTATTTCCCAATAGAAAATGGAGATTTAAATGTTATTTATGAAAATCAAAGAGTGGCAAAAATAAAATTTAGAAAATTAAGTATACAATATAAAGATGGATTAGCTTACATAGCAGAGGAAATATTAGAAGATGTAAGCGAATCAAACATAAGAAAAGCAATTAAATTAATTGAAAAAGGAGTATAGCTATGTCAATTGTAACATTTTGGAATAATGGAAAAGAACAAACAGGGAAAACACTTTCTATAGCTGCAATATGTACACATCTAGCTATAGAACATAATTATAGAATATTAGTCATATCAACAGGATATGGTGATGAAAATCTAGACAACTGTTTTTGGTCACCAAATAGAACAAAGAAAAATTTAGGATTATTTGGACCAAATGCTAATATGGCAATGGAAGAAGGAGTAGCAGGATTAATTAAAATTATGAGAAGCAATAAACTATCTGCAGATCATATTACAAATTATACAAAAATCATTTTTAAAGACAGATTAGAAATTTTACCAAGTTTTAAAGGTGAAAGAAATGAATATAACAATGAAATTAGAAAATACTATCCTGATATTATTAACTTAGCAAATAATTATTATGATTTAGTATTTGTAGATTTAGATGAACAAGTAAAACAAGATGTAGAAGAAACTATTTTAAACAATTCTAACTTAATTGTAGCAAGTTTAAGTCAGCGATTAACAAGCATAAATACATTTTTACAATTAAGAGATAGCAATAATATTTTTAAATCTAAAAAAACATTATTATTAATTGGAAGATATGATAAATTTTCAAAATATAATGTAAAAAATATATCAAGATATTTAGGAGAAAAAAATAAAGTATCAACAATACCATATAATACCTTATTTTTTGAAGCTGCTGAAGAATCAGGTGTGCCAGATTTATTTTTAAGATTAAGAAAAACAGAAGAAGACGATAGAAATGGTTTCTTCATTGCAGAAGTAAAAAGAACAGTAGATAATATTATTTATCGATTACAAGATTTAGCCATGAAAATGTAAGGAGGGAAAACTAAGAATGTCAATAACTAACATAGTATTAACACTAGTAGTACTAGGTATTGCAGGTTACACCATTTTTTATATTCTTAAGAAAAAGAAAACAGCAGAAGTAGAGGTTATGGTTGATGTAGATGATAAAACTTATACCATAGAAAAAATGATGGAATTTGTTAAAAAAAGATTAGACGAAATAACAAAAATTAACCTTTACGATATTGGACTTTCTGAAGAAGAATTAAAAAGAAGGAAAAACAAAAAATATGAATTAAAAAAGGCTTTAAAAGGATGTACCTATGGAGATGTTAATGACAAAAAATATGTTAAAGAATTAATTTTTGATTTATTAGAACATGAATATGGTGTTACAGAAGAAAATATTTCAAAAGCTATTCCATTTGATATTCCATCCCTTTTAACAGCACAAGACAAATTTGATATATTAATTTATACATACAAAAAAGAATTTGGATATGAAGCTTTAACAGAAATAATAAAGAAATATAATCTAGCAAACTTGAAATATATAGAAGGAGAAACTAAACCTTCTTATGTAATAACAAGTAATGAAATTGAAGAAATCTATGAAAAAGAAAATATTGTATTATCTTTTGCAGACAAACTATCTGTTGTTGTACAAAGAATTTATCAACATTATAAAGGATATAGTAGTATTGATGAAGTAAGAGATATGAATATAGATGGAGTATCAGGACGGAGTATCTGGACTTCCAGAAAGCTTTTTAAGCCAAGTTGCACAAGTAGATGGAGACTATTTAGAACAAGTTTCAGAACATAAAGTTCCAAGAGCTTGTGACAGTATATGGATATTTTTCCAAGGTAAATCTATTCGTTTAGAATTTTTATCTTTTGGAACAGAAGCAGAATTAAAAAGAGTTTGTCAAAATATTTATAAATACAACAACCCAGGACAATTATCTGACACTAACGGTTATAAAATCAATGAAATGAAAGATGGTTCTCGTGTAGTAGTTGTTAGACCAAGCTTTTCTGAAACATGGGCATTTTTCGTTAGAAAATTTGACGTTAAACGTTCTACACTAGAGCAATGGTTCAAAGGAGAACCAGGATGCGAAGAATCAATTGAATTATTAAAATTTTTAGTAAAAGGAGCTAGAATTATATCAATAACTGGTGAGCAAGGTTGTGGTAAAACAACTATGCTTATGGGAATGATTGAAAATATTTATGAAACTATGAACATCCGTGTTCAGGAAACAGCATTTGAGCTTCATTTAAGAAGAATTTATCCAACAAGAAACATCCTAACATTCCGTGAAACAGAAACAATTTCAGGACAAGAAGGTTTGGACGTTCAAAAGAAAACAGATGGTTCTGTAAACATTATAGGTGAGGTTGCAACTGACCCCGTAGCTGCATGGATGATACAAGCTGCTCAAGTTGCATCTAAGTTCACATTATTTACACACCACGCAAAAACATTTCCAAACTTAGTAACAGCTCTTAGAAACTCAATGCTTAGAATTGGACAATTCAACAATGAAAAAACAGCTGAAGAACAAGTTGTACAAGTTTTAAACTTTGATATACATCTAACAAAAGATTTTAGAGGAAAAAGATATGTAGAAAGAATTACAGAATGTATTCCAATTGAAGAAAAAAATGAGTATACATTTGACCATAGAAACGAAAAAACATTAGAAGGAAAATTTGACAAGTTTTTTGATAATGCAACACGCTATTTTGAAAAAGTAACAGATAAGCAATTATATACTTATAGAAACATATTAGAGTATGTAGATGGAGAGTATATTATAACTAACCCAATTACTGAATACAACATAAGAGAAATGAGAATGAATATGAATGATAATGACTTAGAGAAATTTGACAAATTCATTGAAAAACATTGGAAAAATAGTTTAAAGCAAACTGTATCTGTTAGTGCTAATGCAGAAGAACCAGTTAAAAGGCGTGGAAGAAGGGCAAAAAGTACTAAAGTATAATATTTTAACAAAGTAAGAGAAGAGGTGAGATAACAAGTGAGCAACAACTTAATATTTTATCTTATGGGTGGATCTGCTGCAGCATTTATTGTTATAATAATATTCTATTTTATGATATCAAAGAAAATGCAAAAATCTGAATATAAAAGAATACAGCAATTACAAAAAGGAACAAAGCAAAGTAAATTTTCAGCAGAAATACTACTTCAAAAGCTATATCTTACATATGTAAAAATTCCATTCATAAAACGATATGCTCTAAAAATAAGAAGAAGATTAGAAATTATTAATATAGAGGATGAGTACAATACTAGAAAAGGGACAGCTAAAATACTTACAAAAGCACTTGTTATTTTAGTACCAGTTATTGTTTTAACAATTGTAATAACTTCAGAAAACTATCTATTAATGGCAATTCTATTAATTTTCGAAACATTTATGATAGATACATTAATTGATGGTTCTGTTGATAAAATAGATAATAAAATCTTAAAAGAGCAAATTGACTTTTTCTCAGAGATAAGACATGCATACCATGAATACAATATGGTCGAAGAAGCAATTTATCAGGTATCACAAGATGACGAATTAGAAATTTCAAGGCAAGGAGAAAAAATATACGAAATATTAATTTCAGATGATCCAGAAATGGAGTTAGAGAAATATTACGATATTGCTCCAAATAGTTTCTTAAAAGAATTTGCAGGAATTTCATATTTAACTAAAGAATTTGGTGACAGAAAAGTAAATGGTGCATCTTTATATTTGAAGAATATAAATAATATTGCACAAGAAATGCAATTGGAGATTTTAAAAAGAGATAAATTAAATTATGTATTCCAAAGTTTATCTGTTATAGCAATAGCACCAGTTTTATTACTAGAACCTTTAAAAAATTGGGCAATTAGTAATTTCTCTTTTGTTGCCAGTTGGTATCAAGGAAAACCAGGAATGATTGTACAAATTTTAATTTTAATATTAACTTTTGCATCTTACGTATTAGTTAGAAAATTAAAAGATAATGGTTCAACAGGAATTGATACTAAAAACACAGAAAATCCTTGGCAAGAAAAATTATATAAGAGAAAACCAATTAAAAGAATTGTAAATTTATTTATACCAAGAAAAGGAACAAAAGAATATAGAAAAATACAACAATATTTAAAAGACGCAGCATCACATTTAAAAATGGAATGGTTATATATTAACAGAATTATTATGGCGATCATTACATTTTTTGCATCAATTGTAATATTTTCACAGCTACACGTAATAGCAATCAATTATATTTATACAGAGCCGACAACAGAATACAATTTAATTACTGAGCCGACAGGAAAAGATGCTGAAAAAGCAATAAAATTAACAGAAGAAGATAATAAAGTTTTAGACCAATTTAAAGGTAAAATCGATACAACCACGAAAGAAATTGAAATAGCAGTAAAAAGATTAAAATATTATGAAGATGCTGAAGAAGAAGAAATTACAAAAGCAGTAGAAAGAATAGAAGGAAAGTTAAAAATAATTAATAGTGAATATATGCAATGGTTTGAAGTATTACTTGCATTTGTATTTTCAATAGTTGCATACATGGCACCAATTTGGGTTTTAATATTCCAAGTAAAAATGCGACAATTAGAAATGGAAGATGAGGTAATGCAATTCCAAACAATCATACTAATGCTAATGAAAATTGAAAGAGTAAATGTTGAAATAATTCTAGAATGGCTAGAAAGATACTCAAATATCTTTAAAGCGCCAATAACTAAGTGTGTTAATAACTATGAAGCTGGTGCTTGGGAAGCATTAGAAGCTATGAAGGATGAAGTAAGTTATTTACCTTTAATTAGGATAATCGAAAGTCTTCAAGCAGCAGTAGAAAAAATCCCAATTACAGATGCTTTTGATGAACTAGATTCAGAAAGAGATTACTACCAAGAAAAGAGAAAAGAGTCAAACGAAAGATTAATAAAGAAAAAAGGAATGATTGGAAAAGGAATTGGATTTGCACCTATGGTATGTATGTTTGTGGGATATTTAATTGTACCACTAGTATTCATAGGATTAACCAGTATGTCAACATCCTTCTCATCAATGACAGCAATGAAATAAAGGAGGAAAACAGATGGAAAATGCATCAAAAGCATTACTTATGGCAGGAGGAGTATTAATTTCATTATTGATAATAGGAGCATTGCTTTTAATGTTCAATAGTTTATCCAGTTATCAAAATTCTAATGAAAAAAATGCAAAAGAAGCAGAAATAGTATCATTTAACAATCAATATGAAAGCTTTGCAAGAGATGATATTAGAGGGAGCGACATTTATAGTTTATTAAACAAAGTTGTAGACTATAATAGAAGAAATTCTACAGCAGGTACAGGAAGTAATAGTGGTCAATATATAGGATATAAACCTCTTGAAGTACAAGTAACAATCAAAAAAGAACATTTAAAAGAAATATGGTATACTGAACAATTAGATAGTCATTTAATTGGAAACAACTTATCAACAGATGTAACAATTATAGTTAATGCTACTACAAATACTTTTGGTGACACTTTATTTACTGGAGTAAACACTTTAAGAAATACATATGGAGAAAATGCTTTAAATAAGCTTGTAAGTGGTATTACTTCTATATTTATTGATGATGATTCTGATGATAACGAAAAGGATGAAGCTGTTAGAAAGTACAATACAATTAGCACAAAGAAAACAGCAAACAATTATGATGACATTAAAGAAGGGTCAACTTATAGAAAAGATGTATATAGATATCGTGAATATGTTCAATTTAAACGTGCAAAATTTAATTGTAAAGATGCAATTTACGATCAAGAAACAGGGAGAATTATTAAAATGATTTTTGAATCTAATGGTAAATTTGAATAATAAATTAGGAGTGAAAGGATATGGAAAATGCATCAAAAGCGTTGATTATGGTAGCAAGCTTTTTAATAAGTGTAATAATACTTTCTTTAGCTATATATTTGTTTACTACTTTTGGTGCACAAGCAGCTGAAGTGCGAGAAGAAAATGCAAAACAGCAATTAAGAAAATTTAATGAACAATTTACAATTTATGAACAGCAAAGTGGTTCAAATACAGTTTATGATGTTGTAACAGCAGCAAATGTTGCTAAAAATAGTAATGAATATTATGGATTTATTATTAAAGAAAATGGAGTATATAAATCTGTTATTACACCTAAATTAAATGGTGATGATAATTATATAGCAATAAGATTAAATAATGAACAAATAGAAAGTAAAAGTACAGATTATTATAATGAACTTTTAAAAAATAATACAGAAAGCTTATATGCTTGTACTGTGCAAATAAGTTCAGTAACAGGTCGAGTGTATATAGTTAATTTTACAGAAGTACCAAATTAATAATAAATTTGTCGAAAAATTTATCAAAAATATTGATAATTTTAAAGAAAAATAGTATAATAAAAAGGATGAATAATGAAAAAAATTGCAATGTTTTTTTTAGCAATAATTTTAATTATAGTAGCAATATCTTATTTATACTTAAATTATAGATACAATTATAATGAAGCACAAAGAGAAAACAAACAATTTGAAAGCTATAAAGACCAAGAAATATTAGGAACAGAATTGACTACAATAATTAATAAAGCTGTTGATAACAACCAAAATAATAAAGTAGAAAAAGATAGTAAAGGTAATTATCAAAATAATGATAATAACTCTATAAATATAGATATAAAAATGACAGACAATGATAAAACATACAAAATGGAAACAATTTATAATGGTGGTATGAGTAAGTTTATACAATTTTATGGTGAAATTAAATTTAAATGTATATCAATAGAATATCACTCGACTACCGGAAAAGTAAAATATATGTTATTTGAACAAATAACACAATAAAATAGTTATTAAGTTTACTAATGTAAGTTAGTAATTCTAAATAAAATAAAACAAAAATTCAAAGGAGGAAATTTTTATGGAGAACGCATCAAAAGCTTTAATTATAGCAGGAGCTATACTTTTATCAATTTTAATTATATCACTTGGAATTATGATTTTTAGCCAAGCATCAGAAGTAGTAGATTCTAATTCAATGAGTGAATTAGAAATAACACAATTTAATTCTAAATTCATAAGCTATATGGGACCAAATGTTAGAGGAGCACAAGTAAATTCATTATTAAATCAAGTTATTCAAAATAATGTAACAAACCAAACTGATACAAGTAGGCAAATTACAGTTAGTGGAATAGAAAGTGAATTAGCAGGTGTTACAGGTGGTACACCATTAGCTAAAGATACTAATTGGCAAGGAACTGTACCTAATGGAAAAATAGTAAATGCAGGTTCTGCTGGAAAAGCATTAACTGGAAAGACTTATAACGTAGGTTATACGACTGATAGTAAAACAGGATTAATTGATAATATATACATTATAGGAAATTAAGATTAACCGAAAGGGGTGAAACACTATGGAAAATGCTGCAGATGCATTGAGAATGGTAGCGGGAGTTATTATATTTGCTCTATCATTAGCCATATGTGTTAATGCCTTCGGAGAAGTTAGAAAAACTTCTCAAATAATATTGGAATCTCAAGACAGAGAATATAATCAAAAATATGTAAAAGCATTAAATCTTGATACAGAAGGTCGAGCTGTAACTGAAAGAACAGTTGGTTTTGAAAGCATTATACCAACTATATATAAAGCATATAAAGAAAATTATAAAATAGTATTTACCCAAGAAGCTTTAGGAAATGGTAATTATTTATATACAAAAAACGAAGTACCTATTTATCGAATTGACCTAGAAAAAGATATATTAGGAAGTGATACAGATAAAGATGAATTTCTTAAAGCACTATTAAATGGAGAAAATAAAGAAGCCAGTAAATTTACTAATAGAGGAATAAAATTCCATAACACTACACTTTATGATATGATAAAAGGAAAAACATTTAAAGAATATTTAGGCGTATATTATCAAGAAGAAATACAAGGAGAAACAGGCACACCAGATGTAAATAGAACTCCAAAAAGAGTAATAACATATGATGAAGTATAATTATAAGAAAAAATATTGAAATATGGAAGCAAGGAGGGAAAACAATGGAGAGTTTAGGAGGAACCATTACTGTAATTGTAGTAATTGTATTATCAGCAGGACTAATGATTGTATTTCCATTAATGACAACAGCTGATAGAGCAGATGATGTTACACAACAAATATTAGATACAGAAGTTTCTAAATTAGTTGATGAAGTTTGTACTTCAGGGGAATTAACACAAGAAAGATTTGACAAGTTTATAGAATCAGTTAATTCTACAGGATATGCTTATGTACCAGAAATGGAAGTAAAAGTATTAGATGAAAACCCAGGGAAAAAGACTACACAGGCAAAAGCTGATAAAATTGGAGAAAATCAATATTATTCAAAATATCAAGTACAATTAGAAGAAGAACTAGAACTTAATAAAAAAATAACACTAAAAGAAGGAGATTTCTTCTATCTTTATGTAGTAAATCCAAATCCTACACTAGCAACAGAATTAAAAAATTTCTTTTCTCCATCATCTGGAAATGATACATATTCAGCTGTAGCAAGCGATAGTGGAATGGTAACAAAAACTGGAAAATAAAAAAATAGCTTGTAATATTAATTACAAGCTTTTTAAATAACAAAGGAAAGATGAAAAATGGGACTACAAAATCTTGCAATTATATTTGTCATAATTGTATTACCAATGACATTAATTTTAACAGCATATACACAAAATATGACAGATACATTAGATTTGCAAATTGAATATGATAGAAGGCTAAGAAAATCTACATATGATGCATTAAAAGCATTTCAATTAAACACAATAAATAGTGATACTTCTGATTTAGCCAATTCAAAATTGCGTGATATAGAAGCATCTGTTAATACATTTTTTAATTCAATTGCTACTAATTTTAATATGGCTGGATATAATAAAGACATTTTAAAAGAATATATACCAGCAATTGTATACACTATGTATGATGGCTATTACATTTATTCACCATATTACAATAAATTAGATGAAACGAAAGATAATGAAGTTATAGTTAATAACGAGACTAAATTACAATCAGATGCAGATATTTTATCAGAAGAAAATACCAATGCTACTTATCATGATGGAGAAAGACTTAATGGTCTTAAGCCATATATTTATTATAGTTGTAGATATAAATTTAATGCAGATGATGATTTTGTAATTACATATAGCTTAGATAATTATATTACTATACAAGGTCGTATAAATGGAAAATGGGTAAATGATGCAGGATATTTATTAGATAATATTTCAGGTACAGGAACAAATATTACATATAGAGGAATTAAGATAGATACAGAGGTAAATTCTGAATATGTATATGACCCTGATGAACAAAAAACTATTTCATATAGATTTATAAAATTAAATGGTGTAAAATATTATTATGATGGTAGTAAATGGTTTTCTATATTAAATGGTATGAAATTAACTCAGGATAATCTTAACTTGGACAAAACAACTACTGCAGCAATAAAATATTATGAAGATGCACAAAAATTCAAAAATAGAATAATAAATGATTACAAATTGTCAGAGTTAAAAACAAGTAATGCAGTAGATGAAAAAGGAGCTTCACTATATGAACTAGATGAAGATGGAAATCAAACAGATAAGCCAAAATTCGGAAATTACAAAATTTTTGACTTTGGTGGTATGAGTGAAATCGAAGGAAGTATAGAGGATCCAGATTCTTATTTTAATATGCATAGATTGGCAGTTATTAGATATTGCATTGAAAAAGAATTATCAATTGCTATTGCAAATTATAATAAATATACTGATGCAACTTATACTAACTTCCAAATGCCTGAATTAGATGAAAATGATTGGAATTCAATTTCCGATAATATATCAATTATAACTTTTTTACAAGGACTAAGCATCGGAGGAAAACTTTATAATGGATATTCAGTTGTTATGAATAACAAAAATGAAGAATTAGTACAAGAAAATTCAATTTATTTATTAACAAATGATTATGAATATCATAGACCGAATGATGTAAATTTAGCAAATTTAAATATATTAAAAGGATATTTTAATATAGATTTTGAAATAAAAAGTGCAATAAATAATGATGGCGAAATCATAAAATATATGCCACAAATGAACATAGTGTCAGGTCAACCAGCAATTATAGGAAATTACTCAAGTATAGTTGATATGTCAAATGTAGCATCAGTAGAAAATTATTACGATTATATAGCAAAAACAGCAGAAGGTGCAAAGCCAGATACATTAGCACAAAAATATTTTACAGCATTAGGAAGAGAAAGATATGGACAGTATAGAACTAATAATAATGCTGCTGAATTAAAAAAAGAATTTATGTAATGAATAAAAAAAAATAAAAAAGAAATACTAATAATAGTAAATTTTAAGGAGTTTTTATGAAAAAAACGATAAAAAAGCTATTATTAGTATTTTTTTTGATTTTATCAGGAGAAACAATTGAAACAGTTGCAAGTAACAAAAATATTAACCAAAAAACACAAAAAACAACTTTACAGCTTAGCTTATTTGAAAATATCAATTTAAAAAATGTAAGTGTAGATGTTCTTCCAAAAGCAAAAGTAATTCCAGTTGGAAGTATAGCAGGAGTGAAACTTTATACAAATGGAGTATTAGTAGTTGGTATGTCAGAAATACAAGGAATTGATAATAAGACATATAAACCATATGAAAATTCAGGAATTAAAGAAGGAGATACAATTACTCAAATAAATGGAAATTCTATCTCATCAACAGAAGAATTAATACAAACTGTAAATGAAGCCAAAGGAAATAGTGTAAAAATAAAATATGTGCAAGAAGAACAAACAAAAGAATGTAGTATTGAGCCTGTAAAAACAAGTAGCAATGAATATAAATTAGGACTCTGGGTAAGAGACAGTGCTGCACGGAGTTGGAACAGTAACATTTTACGAGCCAGATACTAAAACATTTGGAGCTTTAGGACATGGAATTACAGATATTGATACAGAACAATTAATTCATATAGCATCAGGAGAATTTGTTACAACAAGAATTTTAAATATCACAAAAGGCGAATCAGGAACACCTCGGAAAAATACAAGGAACGGTAGAAAATCAAAAAAACATAGGAAAAATTTATAAAAATACTCAATTTGGAATTTATGGAACAGTTCAAAACTTATCTAGTCTAAACATAGATACTTCAAAAGAAATGGAAGTAGCCTTGAGAGATGAAATAAAATTAGGAAAAGCAACGATTTTATGCGGTTTAGATAATCAAAAGGTGCAAGAATATGAAATAGAAATAGAAAAAATATATAAAGAAAATAACTATAATAACAAAAGTATGCTAATAAAAATAACAGATGAAAAATTATTAGAAAAAACAGGAGGAATTATACAAGGTATGTCAGGAGCTCCAATTATTCAAAATGGAAAATTTATAGGTGCAATTACACACGTATTAGTAAATAATCCTCAAGAAGGATATGCGGTATTTGGAGATATTATGATAAAGCAATCAAAAGAGACTTAGCCAAATAAAAAAAAGGCTTTATAATTATAAAAATATAATTATAAAGCTTTTTATAGTCTATTTTAATCTATAAGCATAGGTCCAAGATTTGTTACGGTACCTGCACCAAGAGTTACAACAATATCATTTTCTTTTACATTATTTTTAATAAAAGCTGCACACTCATTAAAGTCAGGAATATATTTTGCTTCTTTTCCAAAAGAAATAATTTTATCTACTAAATCTTTTGAACTAACCAAATAAGTATTTTGTTCTCTAGCAGCATAAATATCCAAAAGAATTATGTGATCAAAATTCAATAAAGCTTTTGCAAAATCATCTAATAAATTTTTGGTTCTACTATAGGTATGAGGTTGAAAAACGACCCAAGATTCAGCATACTTTTTATTTTCAAGTGCTTTTTCAACTGCTAAAACTTCTGTAGGATGATGCCCATAATCATCATAAACACTAACTGTGCCTTTAATTTTTCCTTTGTACTCAAATCGCCTATGAGCACCAGTAAACTTTGATAAACTTGTTTTAATAATATCTTTATTAATATCGTAATTTACACATAAAGCAATACAAGCAAGAGCATTTAAAACATTATGCATTCCAGGAACAGATAGTTGTATATTATTCCAAAATTCATTTTTATAATAAACGTCAAAATTAGCAAATCCATCATCATTAAAAGTAATATTTTTAGCATAAAAGTCAGAACTTTTATTATTAATACCATATGTAACATACTTGCAATTAATATGGTTAATCAAATCTAAACAATTAGAATCATCACCATTTACTATTAAAAGACCATCATTAGGTAAAAGCTTTACATATTTAACAAAAGCATTTTTTATATTTTCAAATGTTTTAAAATAGTCTAAATGATCATTATCAATATTTAAAATAACCTCTGCCTTTGGACTAAATTTTAAAAAGCTTTCAACATATTCACAAGCCTCAATAATAAAATCTTCACTATTTCCAACTAAATAATTTCCGTTTATTGGTTTTAAAAATGCTCCAACTTGAATACTAGGATCTCTTAAACTATCTATAAAGCAAAGAGAAATCATTGAAGTAGTGGTTGTTTTCCCATGAGTTCCAGAGATACAAATAGTATCTTTATAACAACGTGTTAATTCTCCTAAAAAATCAGCTCTTTCAACAGTTGGTATACTTAATCTTTTTGCTTCTAACATTTCAGGGTCATCTTGTTTAACTGCGGCAGAATAAACAACAATATCAGAATTAGCAACATCTTCTAGATTATGACCTATAGTAACTTTAATATTTTTTTGTTTTAAAATTTCAACATTTTCAGAATTAGAAGTATCAGAACCAGTAACATAAAAGCCCCAATTTTTAAGAATAGCAGCAATACCACTCATACTAACTCCGACCAATTCCAATCATATGTATTTTTTTATATTTATTTATATTATCAATATTTGGCATTAAAAACACTCCTTTTGTATTAGGTAATAATGTTTTATTTTAACAAAGTAAATTATATAATGATAAGTAGAAAAATTCAATAGTTTGGCAAAAATTTTTGAACTTATATATTTTATTTTTAATTTATAAAAAAGTTACAAAAGATAAAATTTAATTTTTTTGTAAAAAAAAGAAGGAAAAAGTTTTTTTATGAAGAATAATATAAATGTACATAAAATAAAATAAATATGTACAAAATATTTTTAAAACTTAAGGAAGGTAGGTGCACTTAGAATGCAAATCACAGATGTACGTCTAAGAAAAGTTAATTCAGAAAACAGAATGAAAGCTGTTGCTTCTGTAACATTCGATAACGAATTTGCAGTACATGACATTAAAGTTATCGAAAGTCAAAATGGATTATTTATAGCTATGCCAAGTAGAAAAACTCCAAACGGAGAATTCAAAGATAT
>CANRFI010000015.1 GCA_947629855.1 uncultured Clostridia bacterium | reverse complement strand
AAATCAAAAGAAAGAAGTGTCTATGCAAGTATATTGCTAATAGGTAATATTACTGAAAAATATGTTTTTAATGATTTTTATTATAAGCCAGTTAAAGAACTAAAAATAGATGCTTTTTCAAGAAAAAATCAAGAATTATTACAAGAACTAAAATCACATTTTGCTGAATATGTTATAAATAATAATAAACACAAAAACACATTTGCTAAAAGAATTAAAATTGGAAAATCAAGTATAGAAGATTTATCTCAAGATATAAATGAAGAAGAATTAGCCGAAGATTTTGAAAGAGTTTTAAATGGAGATGAAACAATTGATGGATACTTTAAGCCTCAAGTAATAACAGAATACATAATGAAGACAATTGGGACATATTCAAAAGATGATATAAAAAATAATTTTGACTTTATTTTATATGATATAAATAATTCTAATACTGATGGTTTAGATGATAGAAGAAGAAAATATTTACTGCATAGTAGTTTATCAAATAATCAGTTAAGAAAAATAGATGAGGTAAGTATTTTAAAACAAAGATTGCAAGGAATCAGCGGAGAAGAATCTGAACAATTGTTATTAAGATTAAATGCAATAGAAAATAATTTAGATGAAAATATTTCCGAACTAGAAGATATTTATGGAGATTATGAAGTATTATATAGGCAAGACATAATTAATAACTTGTATGTGCCTAAAGAAGATATTACAGTTATAAAAGATTATAAAGATTTAAGACCTCAATTAATTCATCAATTTATAAGAAATCCAGAAAAGTTTAGAAATACGGAGATTAAAGAAATTAAAGAAAAGATTATTTCTGAAAGAACAAATGGAAATAATAGTGAAGAATTAACAGTAGATGAGCAAGAAAGATTGAATAAACTTACAAACCAAGTAGATGTAAATCTTAACCAATATAAAGTAAATTATACAACAGATGGAAAAGGAACATTATATACTGATTCTTCAGGACTTAATTGTTATCATTCAGATACAAGTAATCAAATATCTGCTTCTGTATTTGAAGGGAAGGAATTTATTAATTCTTCTTCTGTTGGAATAATTGGAATAGGATTTAATAAAGAAACATTAACATCAGAAGCAATTGCAGTGTCCTCAAATAGTTATAAAACAACTAATAAAGGAATTAATAACATAGAATACAATGAAGAAAATGAATTTAAAGAAATGAGTTCGCCTTTTTTAGAATTATTAAAGGCAAAAGGAAAGTCAGAAATTATTATGCACAGAAGAGGAATGGATTTTGACACTAAAGCAAGTTATGTATTTGCAATAATAGACAGTTCTGATTCGAAACAAACTAATGAAATAATGAGACAAATAGAACAAGTTAAAGAAAAAGAAGGTTTAAAGGTTGTAATATACGATATATATAAAATCAGAGAATCTTTAGAACAAAGTAAAGAAGAAAATAATAAAAGAGAAAGGTAAATAAAAAATTATGAAGCTAAAAGAAGAGATTGAAAAATATATACCATATAATGAACAAGAAGTGAGCGATAAAAAGCTAATGCTCGAATATATAAACACATTTGAGGATGTATTAACAAGAAATAATAAAATGTGCCATTTTACAGCATCTAACTGGATAGTAAACAAAGATAGAACAAAAATATTAATGATATATCATAATATTTATAAATCATGGGCATGGACTGGAGGACATGCTGACGGATATAGTGATTTATTACGTGTTGCATTAAAAGAAGCAGAAGAAGAAACAGGGCTTAACAATTTAAAATTGTTAAGTGACGGAATATACGGATTGCAAATTCTTACAGTAGACAGTCATATAAAAAATGGAAAATTTATATCATCTCATTTACACCTAGATTGTTGCTTTTTATTTGAAGCAAATGAAGAAGATGAATTAAAAATAAAAGAAGATGAAAACAGTGATGTGAAATGGATTGACATAAATGAAGCTACAAAAATTACTAATGAAGAAAAAATGAAACCAATATATGCAAAATTAAATTCTAAAATAAAAAACTATAGTTATTAAATATAAGTTACAAAATGAGAGTCTATATAGGCTCTCATTTTGATTAAAATAGGTCATAGTTTTTGAGTTACAGATTTATTACAAATTTATTAAAACTTAAATTCTATATTGAAATATAAAAATAGTAAAAAAATTATAACAATACATTTATGCTCTAACATATAGAGCAGGATGTATTGTTATTTTTTATTAACTAAAAATAATAAGTAATATTTATTTGCAGAAGTGAATATACATAGTTATAGGATAATTTTGTGGACAAGGAGAAAAAAATGTTTAATGTAACCGTTATAAAAATGAAAGATATAAAAAAGTTCTTAATAGGAATGGTGATTACTGTTTTAGTAGTAGTCATAGGCAGTAATTATTTTTCTACAATAGCGGAAAAATCAAAAAATGTACAGAAATCTTTTTTTCAAAATAGTATGATAGAATGTTTAGAAAGTACAGTTCCAACTGTAGGAGTAGTAAATGAAGAAAAAGATATTTTTCAAAAAGAAATTAATAAAATACAACAAGAAAGTGCATTACAAGGAGTTCTAAACACTCAAATCAGTTCAATAAAAACATTACAAAAATCTAAAGAAAATGTAGAAAAAACTGAAAATAAAGATACAAATGAAACTGAAGCAAAGCAAGAAGAAAAAGAAACAACAGAAGAAAAATCAAAAAAAACTACTCGGAAGTGAATTACCAGAGACTGCTATGAAGACTCAAGTAATAACAAATAATCCATTAAAAGAAAATTTTAATAGTCAATATCAAAACATAAAAATAAAAAATGAAACAGAATATCAATTAACAGAAGAAATGTTAACTCCAGATGTTACCACCCAAAACAAAAATGTAATATTATATCATACCCATACGTGTGAAAGTTATACTTCAAGTGATGCTTATCCATATAATCCAACAGGAAATTTTAGAACTACAGATTTAAATTATACAGTAGTTAAAGTAGGAACAGAACTAGAACAAAGATTAAAAGAATATAACTTTAATGTTGTACACGATACAACATATCACGATTATCCATCATACAATGGATCATATGCACATTCTTTAGCAACTTTAGAAAATTTAGTAAAAACAACACCAAGTGATATTATTATAGACTTGCATAGAGATGCAATAGGAAGTAGGAGCGATTATGCTCCAATTGTAAAAATAGGAGAAAAGGATATTGCTGCACAAGTAATGTTTGTAATTCGGAACTAATAATAGTGGATTATGGCATCCAAATTGGAACCAAAATTTAAAATTTGCTATTAAAGTTCAACAAAAAGCAGAAGAACTTTATCCTGGATTGTTTAAACCTATAATGCTAACTAAATCAAGATATAATCAACATATGGGCAAATGTGCAAGTATTATTGAAGTTGGTGCAACAGGGAATACTTTAGAACAATGCTTAACAAGTATGAAATATTTAGCAAAAGTATTAAACGAAGCCATGAAATAATTTTACATAAAAGGTTGAAATAATTTCCAAAATACGGTATAATAGATATTAGGTGATAAAATATGGAAAAAAATGAAAATATCGAAATAAAAAGAATTATCGATATTTTATTTGATAAAAAAATAATTATTTTATTAATATTAATAATTTTCACTATACTAGGTTATTTTTATTCGTATCATTATGTTATTCCAAAATATAAATCCAGTTCTACACTTCTACTAATACCAAACAATACGAATGAAAACAGTACAGTTATGAATTCAGATTTAACATTAAATTCAGAATTAATAACAACTTATAGTAACATTGCAAAAAATTCAAAAGTATTAAATCAAGTAATCCAAAATTTAGATTTAGATATGACTGAAGAAGAATTGCAAAGCCAAATGCAAGTAACAGTTTTAGCAGATACATACATAATAGAAATAACAGTTACTGATACAAATGCACAAAGAGCAAAATATATTGCACAAGAATCAGCAAATGTATTCCTTAGTGAAATTAAGCAAATTTATAACTTAGATAATATTGGAATTATTGATGAAGCAAATATTCCAGAACAACCATATAATATGAACCATACAAAAAATATATTACTTTTTATAGCATTAGGAATAATGGCATCAGGATTTTATATTATGCTAATCTATGTATTTGATAATACAATAAAAAAAGAACAAGAACTTGAAAAATATTTAAAAATAAAACCATTAGGTGAAATTCCTGTTCATAGTAATAAAAAACAAGAAATTGTAGATCGTAGTAATGCAAAATCTTATGTAATAGAATGTATTAATACAATTAGAACAAACATCTTATATATGAATTCAGGAAGAAAAGCAAAAACTATTTTAATTACTAGCTGTACACCACAAGAAGGAAAAAGCTGGGTATCTAGTAATGTTGCAACATCATTTGCAGAAACAAATAAAAAAGTTTTGCTTGTAGACTGTGATATGAGAAAAGGAAGAGTAAGTAAAATATTTAGAATAAGCAATCAAGAAGGTTTATCTAATTACTTATATTCTATGACAGGAAACATAAAAAAGGATATTAGCTTAGCAACTAAATACATAAAAGAAACGCAAATACCTAATTTACATATATTAACTAAAGGAACCACACCTCCTAATCCATCTGAATTAATTGATTCTAGCAACATGAGAGAATTATTAGCAATATTAAAAAATATTTATGATGTTATAATAATAGATGCTCCACCATGTAAATTAGTAACAGATAGTATTATATTATCAGCAATTGTAGATTCAACTATTTTAGTAGTTAGTTCAGGAAAAACCAAAATTAATAGTTTAAAAGAAGTTAAAAAATCAATCCAATCAGTTGGTGGACAAATTATTGGAGCAGTAGTAAACAAAGTAAGGACAAGAGGAAATAGCTATGATAATATGTATTATTATGGGAATGGAAAAGAAAAAGAAGTAATAAAAGAAAAAAACATTATTACAGTTAAAGAAGTAATAAGAGAAGCATTACCTCAATTAAAAGAAAAAAAATATAATATCTTTAACAGTGATAAAGAAACTTTAGAGTCAAAAAAAGAAAATGATATACAATCATCAAAACAAAGCAATAACCTTATTAAAATTGATGAAGTAATTGAAAAGCAAAAAAAAGAATTAAATAAAGTAATTAATTCAATAACAACCATCAAATCAAAATTAGATGATTATCATTCTGATTCAATACAATTAAATGAAAAGATAGATAATTTAAACTATACTGAGAAATTAGAAAAAATAGCACAGCAAATAGAAAAACAAAACAATGATTATCCTAAAATAATAGACAAAATACAAAAAAATTATGAAAAAACATTAGAGAAAATTAATGAGAAGCAAAATATGCAAGAACAGATACAATTATTATTAAGTGCTAAAATGACACAAATACAAGAAGAAATGGAAGAAAAGATACAATCAGAAATTGCAAAAATTAACTATGCAGACCAAATCAATCAAATAAACGATATGGTAACAAATTTAAAAGATAGTTATTTAGAATTATCAAATATGATTAGGATAAATGGTAATGAAAAAGAGGAATTAAACAGCGAAAAAATTGTTGATATAAAAACACTAAAAAACAGGAGAAAAAGAAAAGGAGTTTACTCAATTGAAGATAATATTTCATATTATGATTTGGAAAAAACAGCAACTTGTATAGTATCTCTTGAAGCAAAAAAAGAAGGAAACTTTTTAACATCATTTTTCCAAAATGCGATGAGATAGTAGTAAAATAAAGGCAAACATATTAATTTATGTTTGCCTTTTAAAAAATATAAAAAAATACAAAAAATATGTTGAAATAGTTTACCAAATAAGATATAATATAAGTTAGGTGAAGAAACATGGGAGAAAACGAAAATATCGAAATAACAAGAATATTAGATATTTTGATGAGAAAAAAATTTGTAATTATAGCAGTTTTAATAATTTTTATTATAATGGGATGTATTTATTCATATGGTTATATAATACCGAAATATAAATCAACAACATCATTATTATTAATACCAAACACTACTTCAGAAAATAAAGCAATTACAAGTACAGATTTAACATTAAATTCAGAATTAATTGTAACATATAGTAATATTGCAAAGAATTCAAAAGTATTAAATAAAGTAATTAATAATTTAAAATTAAATATTACAGAAGAAGAATTATTAAAACAAGTTCAAATAAATGTTATAACAGATACATATATAATAGAAATAACAGTAATGGATACAAACTCACAAATGGCTATGAATATTACAAAAGAATTAGCAAATGCTTTTTTAGAGGAAATCAAACAAATTTATCATTTAGATAATATAGGAATCATTGATGAAGCAGTAGAGCAAACAGTACCATATAACGTAAATCATACAAAAGATATAGCAATGTTCTTTTTCATAGGAGTATTAATATCAGCAATTTATATAATGATTATTTATATATTTGATAATACAATAAAAAAAGAAGAAGAAATAGAAAAATATATAAAAATTAAATCATTGGGATCAATTCCTGTTTATGAAAATAAAAATCAAAAAAATGCTAAATCTTTTATTACTGAGTGTATAAATTCTGTAAGAACAAACATTTTATATATGAATTCAGGAAGAAAAGCAAAAACAATATTAATTACAAGTTGTACTCCAAGAGAAGGAAAAAGCTGGGTATCTAGCAATATTGCAACATCATTTGCAGAAACAAATAAAAAAGTTTTATTAATTGACTGTGATATGAGAAAAGGTAGAGCTGGAAAAATATTTAAAGTTGACAATAAAGAAGGGCTATCAAATTACTTATATTCTATGACTGGAGATATAGAAAAAGATGTAGAAATAGCAAAAGAATATATAAAAGAAACAAAAGTACCTAATTTACACATATTAACAAATGGAACAACACCACCAAACCCATCAGAACTAATAGACTCAGACAATATGAAGGAATTATTGGCAATATTTAAAAACATCTATGATATTGTTATTATAGATGCACCACCTTGTAAATTAGTAACTGATAGTGTAATATTATCAACTATTGTAGATTCAACAGTTTTAGTAATAAATTCAGAAATTACTAAAATTAATGACATACGAGAAGTAAAAAAATCTATTATATCAGTTGGAGGAGAACTTATAGGTGCTATATTAAACAAAGTTCATATAAAAGAAAAAACATATAAGAGTGGTTATTACTATGCTAATGGTGATTTAAAAAATAAAACACAAGTAAAAGAGAAAAGATTAATTACAGTAAATGAATTAATAGAAGAAGCTAAACCAAGATTAAAAGAAAAAAAATATGAAATATTAGAAAAACGAAAAGTACCTAACAAATTGCCAGAAACTTCAAAAGTAGAAGAAATAGTAGGAAAAACTAAAAGTTCAAACGGATATGCAGATATTAACAATAATCTTTTAGAAATATATGAGTTAATATCAAAACAAAATAATAGATTAAATCAGGTAATAGATTCAATATCTTCTATAAAGTCACAATTAAATGATTATGATAGTGTTCAAAATGAGTTAAAAGAGCAATATGAACAAAACAAGAAAATAGAAGAAGAAATTAATAAAAAAATGTTATCAACATAAAAATAAAGTAAATTTTTAAATTTACTTTATTTTTTTGAAAATATAAGATAAATCTTGAAATTTTTGACATATTTATATATAATAAATTTGAAAAAAACCAAAAGAAAAGAGGTAAGAATATGTCAGAAATAAAATTAAGTTTAACAAATAGTAAAATACCACAGGAAAGTATTTTGAAATACAAAAAGAAAATAGAAGAAATACATACCAATTTGCATAAAAGGGCAAATCAAAAAGATGATTTTGTGGGTTGGCTTGAACTTCCAACTAATTATGATAAAAAAGAATTTAATAGAATAAAAAAGGCAGCAAAAAAAATAAGCAAAGAATCAGACATTTTAATTGTAATAGGAATTCGGTGGTTCTTATTTAGGAGCAAGAGCAGTAATAGAATCTTTAACAAGCTCATTTTATAATATGCTTCCAGATGAACAAAGAAAACATCCACAAGTTTTATATGTAGGAAATAATTTAAGTCCAAATTATATAAACGAATTAATAGAATATATAGGAAATAAAGATTTTTCAATTAATGTAATATCAAAATCAGGAACAACTACAGAACCTGCAATTAGTTTTAGGATCTTTAGAGAAATATTAGAAAATAAATATGGAATAGATGAAGCAAGAAGCAGAATTTATGCTACAACAGATAAAGAAAAAGGAGCATTAAAAACATTAGCAGAAAATGAAGGGTATGAGACATTTGTAGTACCAGATAATATTGGAGGAAGATATTCAGTTTTAACTGCTGTAGGACTACTTCCAATTGCAGTTGCTGGTATTGACATTCAACAATTAATGGAAGGAGCAAGAATTGGACAAGAAAGATTTGCAGATCCAAATCTAAAATATAATGAATGTTACCAATATGCAGTAGCAAGAAATATCTTATATGGAGCACGTAAAAAAATAGAAATATTAGTAAATTATGAGCCTAAAATGCATTATTTTACAGAATGGTGGAAGCAACTATTTGGAGAGAGCGAAGGTAAAGATAAAAAAGGAATTTTCCCAGCAGGAGTTGATTTTACAACAGATTTGCATTCTATGGGACAATATATACAAGATGGTAGAAGAAATTTATTTGAAACAGTTATTGCAATTGAAAATCCAAATAGTGATATTAAAATCAATTCAGATGATGATAATTTAGATGGTTTAAACTATTTAGCAGGAAAAGGATTAGACTATGTAAATAAAAAGGCAATGCAAGGAACTATAAAAGCACATCTTACAGGAGGAGTTCCTAATATATTATTAAGAATGAACAAATTAGATGAAAAGAATTTAGGAGAACTAATTTATTTCTTTGAAAAAGCATGTGCAGTTTCAGGAATGTTATTAGAAGTAAATCCATTTAATCAACCAGGAGTAGAAGAGTATAAGAAAAATATGTTTAAATTACTAAAAAAACCAGGCTATTAAAAATATAAAAGTTGCCATATATATATTTTGGCAACTTTATAAAATGTTAAAAGAAGGGAATACTAAATATGATATACGAAGAAAATTTTAAAATTGGATTAAAAGATGTTTGGAAAGGAAATAAAGTAAGTAATAAAGCAATATTAGAATACTTAGAAAATATAGCAGCATATCATTCAGATAGTGTTGGATATGGTATTAATACTTCTGAAAAAACATCTGTTAGTTGGATTTTGTTAGATTGGAAATTAGAAGTAATAAAAAGACCAGAATATGGACAAACTTTAAAAATACACACTTGGTCAAGAAAAATCATAAAATATTATGCCTATAGAGATTTTGAAATTTATGATAATCAAAATAATTTATGTGCAATTGCTACTTCTAAATGGCTATTAATAAATAATAAAACAGGAAAAATAGAAAAAGTAGAAGAAGAAATGGCAAATAAATATGAATCAGAAACTGAAAAAAAAGTTTTTGAAGATGAACTAGAAAAGTTAACTCTCCCTCAAAATTATGAAAATAGTATAATTTATGAAACAAAAAGGAAAGATATTGATATTATTGGGCATATGCACAATTTATATTATCTAGATTTAGCTTATGAAGCTATGCCAGAAAACGTGTATGAAAAAAGACCTTTTGATAAAATAAGAATTATGTACAAAAAAGAAATAAAACTGGGAGAAATTGTTAAGTGTAAATATAGTTTTGAAAATAACAAACATAAAGTAGCTATTGTAAGTGAAGATGAAAAAATATTGCACGCAATAATTGAATTAGAATAAAATAAAAAAATTATCAAAAAATGTTGAACTTTGCAGATAAATTATGTTATAATCAACTTCGGTCTTAAAAAAGAGAGGAGAATAAATATGAAAAAAAATTTAAGAAAGACAAAGATTGTTGGAACAATAGGACCAGCTAGCGAACACAAATTAAAAGAATTATTTGAAGCAGGATTAAATGTATGTAGAATTAATTATTCACACGGTAGTTGGGAAGAACAAGCCGAAAAAACTGAAGAAGTTTTAAGGTTAAGAAAGGAAATGGATTTACCAATTGCATTAATATTAGATATGCAAGGACCAGAAATTAGAACAGGTATGTTAGTTACTGGTAAAAATGAAAAAATCCAATTAGAAGATGGACAAAAATTCACACTTGTAAATGAAGATATAGAAGGTGATAAAGATAAAGTATCTGTAAGCTATAAAGAATTATATAAAGACGTAAAACCAGGAGCTAAAATATTAATAGATGATGGTGCAATAGAACTAAAAGTAGATGAAATTATAGATAAAGATATAGTTTGTACAGTTGTTCACGGAAACGGATTAGGAAGTAGAAAAACTATGAATTTACCAGGTACTGCAGTTAGATTACCAGCTTTAAAAGAAAAAGATATAGAAGATTTAAAAACAGCTTGTAAGCATGATTATGATTATGTTGCCATGTCATTTACTAGAAACAAAGATGATATTGATCAAGTAAGAAAAGTACTAGATGAAAATTGTGGAAAAGATATTAAAATTATTACAAAAGTAGAAAATGTTGAAGGTCTAGAAAATATGAAAGAAATTGTGGAATACGCAGATGTTCAAATGATTGCTCGTGGAGATATGGCAACAGAAACAGATTATACAGAACCACCAATTATGCAAAAGAAATTTATTAAATTATCTAATAGAGCAAACAAACCAGCTATAACAGCAACTCAAATGTTAGAAAGTATGACATATAATCCATTACCAACAAGAGCAGAAGCAAGTGATGTTGCAAATGCTATTTATGATAGAACAAGTGCAATAATGTTATCTGGAGAATGTGCAATGGGTAAATATCCAGTTGAATGTGTTAAAACAATGGTAAAAATTGCAAAAAGAGTAGAAGAAGATATTGATTATTGGAAAAGATTTACTATGAACGAAGACAGAAATATTGATAATCTAGAAAATAAAATGGCTTATTCAACAGCTGTTATGGCAATGAACTTAAATGCAGATGCAATCGTTTGCTATACTAATACTGGAGATTCAGCAAGAAGATTTTCAGGATTAGGTGTGCAATGCCCAGTAATAGCTATTACAGATAACAGAAGAACATACAATCAATTGGCAATAGCTTGGAATGTAACACCAATTTATGTAGAAACTAAAACCAATATAGATAAAATGGTTGAAGAAGGAATAAGAAGAGCAAAAGATAAGCAAATACTAGAAAGTGGAGATATGGTAGTTGTTTCAGGAGGAGCAAAATGGCTATCATCAGCAGAAGAAAGTCAACTTATCGGTGGTATTGCAAAAATTTAGAAAATTAATAAAAAAGGGGCAAAGAAAAAACTTTGCTCTTTTATAATTTTCCAATTTAAATTAGTTGTTTTTTAAAATTCCATATGATATACTATAACCATAAAATAAGAAAGGAGAAAAGACAGGCTAATAGTAGTGCTTGTCGTAATGTTGATTTTGATAAAATGAAACCAATTGTAGCAATTATACGGAAAGCCAAATGTAGGAAAATCTACGTTATTCAACTATTTAGTAGGTAAAAGAATTTCTATAGTAGAAGATGTACCTGGAGTAACAAGAGATAGAATTTATGCAGAAACAAATTGGCGTGGAAGAGATTTTACATTAATTGATACTGGCGGTATTGAACAAATAAGTGATGATATTATTGCCTCACAAATGCGCAAGCAAGCTAACATTGCTATTAACATGGCGGATGTTATTATATTTTTAACAGATATTCGCCAAGGAGTAACTGCTGTAGATAAAGAAATTGCATTAATGCTTAAAAAATCTAGAAAGCCAATTGTTTTAGTATGTAATAAAGCAGATAATTTTGAAAAAGACAAAGAAGAAATATATGAATTTTACAATTTAGGGATGGGAGAACCATATCCAATTTCTAGCACAAATGCTTTAGGCATAGGAGACGTATTAGATAAAATATATGAATATTTTCCTGATGAATTAGAAGAAAAAAAAGATGAAAATGCAATAAAAGTAGCAGTTATTCGGAAAACCAAATGTAGGAAAATCATCTTTAATTAACAAAATATTAGGAGAAAATAGAACCATTGTAAGTAACATAGCAGGAACTACTAGAGATAGCATTGATACAGAATTTGAAAATGAAAAAGGAAAATATGTATTAATTGATACAGCAGGTATTAGAAGAAAAAGTAAAGTGACACAATCAATTGAAAAATTTAGCATTATGAGGACTTTATTTGCAATTGAAAGATCTGATGTATGCTTATTATTAATTGATGCAACAGAAGGAGTAACAGACCAAGATACAAAAATTGCAGGTGAAGCACATGAGGCAGGTAAAGGTGTAATTATTATAGTTAATAAATGGGATGCTATAGAAAAAACAACAGGAACGCTAGAAAATTATAAAAAAGAAGTATATGATAAATTAAAATATTTGTCTTATGCACCAATATTATTTATTTCAGCAAAAACAGGACAAAGAGTAGATAAGATATTTGATTTAATAAATAATGTAGCAAAACAAAATTCACTAAGAGTATCCACATCTATTTTAAATCAAGTAATTAATGAAGCAATAGCCATTGTTGAGCCACCAACAGATAAAGGAAGGAGACTAAAAATATATTATGCAACACAAGGTTCAACTAAGCCACCAACTTTTGTTATATTTGTTAATAATAAAGATTTATTTCACTTTTCTTATGAAAGATATTTAGTAAATCAAATTAGAAAAGAATTTGGATTAGAAGGAACACCAGTTAGAATAATTGTAAGAGAAAAAAATGAAAAAGATGTATAAAACAAAGGAGGCAGATAAAAATGGTTCTATACATTGTAATAGCAATTATTAGCTATTTAATAGGAAGTATTAATTTCTCTGTTATCTTAAGTAAAAAAATGGCAGGATTTGACATAAGAGAAAAAGGAAGTGGAAATGCAGGAACTACTAATATGCTTCGAAGTGTAGGAAAAAAAGCGGCAGCCTTAACACTAATATGTGACATTTTAAAAGGAGTAGTAGCAATTGTAATTTCAATTATTATAGGAAATATAATTACGGATTCTAATAAAGAATTACTATTACAAATTGCAGGAATATCAGTTGTAATAGGACATACATTTCCGATATTTTTTAAATTTAAAGGAGGAAAAGGTGTTGCAACGTCATTAGGAATTCTGCTAATGAGTAATTGGAAAATAGGATTAATTTGCCTAGTCTTTGCATTAATATTAATGGCTTTAACTAGAATGGTATCTCTTCGGATCTTGCACAGCAGCTGTTTTATTTCCAGTATTAACATTATTTATAAATGATAGTTACACAGTTTTGACAGAAGGAAAAAATGGAACTACATATTTAATTTATAGTATTATTTTAGCAATAATTGTTTTATATAATCACAGAAGTAATATAAAAAGACTATTAAATGGAACAGAAAACAAAATAAGTTTTAGTAAAAAATGAAAGGAGTAAAACAAATGAAAAAATTAATCGTCACATTATTTTTATTCATTATGATAATTTCCATAATGGTATCTTCTTATGCAGATTTAAGTTCAACGGAATTAAATTTTAGTATAGTAAGCAATGAAAAAAAAGAAGAATTTGACACATATATATTATTACCAGAAAGCTATATTCAATTTGCTATTACAAATAGCCTTTTAGCAATTAAATATGAAGGTCCAAGCACTTTAAAAAATAATTATATTCCAGGAATTAATATAGAAAAAACAGAAAATATACAAGATGAGATATATAAAGAAAACGATACAGAATATGTACAGATTTTATTAGAGCCAAATGAGGAAGGAATTTTAAAATTTGATATATTAGAAGATTATAACAAATTAGATATTAAATATAGAATTAAAAATGAGGAAAAAGATTTTATTGTACATATAGATAATTTCAAAATTGAAAATGGAAAATGTGAAATTGAATATAATTATGATAAAAATACTGTAAAACAACCAGATAAAGAATTTACAGGCAATGCAAAAATATTGATTTTTATAGTGATTCTGGTTATTATAATATGGATAGTTTCATATATTAAAAGAAGGAGATAAAAATGAAAAAAATAGCAATTATAGGAAGTGGAAGTTGGGGTGTTGCATTGGCAACGCACCTAGCTAGATGTGGAAATGAAGTAAAAATATGGTCATTTGACGAAGAAGAAAAAAGATTAATAAATGAAGAAAAAAAATGCAAATTTTTACCGGGCTTGAAAGTTGATGATAATATAATTTGTTCAAATAATTTTGAAGAAGTAATTGAAAAAGCAGATTTTATTTTACACGTGACACCATCTAAATTTACAAGAGATACGTTTAAAAAATATAAACAATATGTTAAAGATAAACCAGTTATAATATGTTCAAAAGGATTTGAAAAAGAAAGTTTAAAAACATTAGACGAAGTGATTTTAGAAGAGTTGCCAACAGCAAGAGTGGGAGTCCTATCAGGCCCAAGTCACGCAGAAGAAGTATCTATTGCAATTCCTACAGCTTTAGTAATCGCATCTAAATATGAAGACATTTTAAAAATGGTTCAAAACACTTTTATGTGCAATGAAATGAGAATTTATACATCCAGAGATGTAAAAGGTGTAGAACTTGGAGGAGCTTTAAAAAACATTATTGCTTTTTGTGCAGGAGTAGCATCAGGAATTGGCCTAGGAGATAATTCATTTGCAGCATTGATTACAAGGGGATTATCAGAAATAACTAAACTTGGAGTTACATTAGGTGGAGAAAAAGAAACATTTTATGGTTTAAGTGGATTAGGTGATTTAATTGTAACTTGTCTTAGCGAGCATAGTAGAAATAGAAAAGCAGGACAATTAATTGGTCAAGGAAAAACTTTAGAAGAAACAAAAAAAGAAGTAGGTATGGTAATTGAAAGTATAGATAATATTGAAGTTGCATATGAATTATGCCAAATACATAATATTGATATGCCAATTGTTGAAACAGTTTATAAAGTTCTTTACAAAAATTTAACTCCAAAAGAAGCAGTTATAAAATTAATGACGAGAGATAAAAAAAGTGAATAATTATAGTAGAAAAATCAAATAATAAAATAAAGGAGAGATTAAAATGGATTTTTTTGATAAATTAGGTAAAAAAGCCTCAGAGGCATATAAGGTAACAGCAGATAAAACTGGAAAAATTGCAAAGGAAACGAAAATAAAATTAAAAATTGGAGAACTTAAATCTCAAATAAGTGATATTTATGAAGAAATAGGAAAAAAGGTATATGAAAAACATATAAGAGAAGAAGATATATGTATAAAAAAAGACTTAGAAGAACAATGTACCAAAATAGATGTTTTAAGTGATGAAATAGATGGATTATTAAAGGAAAGTTTAGAATTAAAAGATAAAAAGCAATGTCAAAAATGTTTTAAAGAAATCGAAAAAGATGCACAATATTGTCCAAACTGTGGTGCAAAACAAGAAGAAACTATAAAAGAAACAGAAGTATTAGAAGACAAAAACAATGATAAATCTTCTCAAGAAACAGATGAATTAGACCAAGAAAAAGACGAAAATGAGAAACAAGAAAATGAAAAAGACGATTTAGAAAAAACAGTAGAAATTGAATCAAATGTAAACTTAGAAGAAGATGAACAATAAAATTAATATGGAAAACGCTCATATAAATATTTTATAATATCATCAGCATTTTCTTGAGTTACGTGGACAAATACATTTTTATCTAAACAAATCCACATGCTTAATAGATAATCGTCACAATTATCAATGAAAACACCAATAATTTCAGCCAATTCAATAGGATTGGCATATTTTTTTTCCCAATTAAAGCAATTTTCTAAATCAAAATTTGTATTATAAAAATGACTTAAAAATTTATTTACTTCACCCTTTTTTTTACTATATAAATTAACACTAACTAACATATAATCTCCTAAAATTTAATCTTTATAATAGTATAAAAAATATAATAAATTTTATACATAGAATAAAGTAAAATAAAAATGCAAATAATAGAAATAAAATAGGAGGTTTTTAATTTGAAAAAGTTTAAAAAAATAGCATATATTGTATTAATTGCAATTGTAGTGATATTATCTCTTACAATTTATACAAATGCTAATAAAAATAATGAAGAAACAGAAAAAGAAAAAGTATTTGCTCAAATAAAATATCTAGAAACAAAATTAATAAATTTATTTAATACTATGAACAATATTAAAACAACTGATTATAATATAATATCAACAGAAATTTCAAGCCAAACTACTCGGAAATAATTCAGAAAAGAGTAGTTCAGGCCAAGGAGGAGAAAATTCTCAAGGGCGGACAAGCTCAAGGAAGTCGGACAAAGCTCTAGCAATTCTGAAGGAGCAAGTTCTTCTGAATCAAGTGGAAGTAAAACAGAAGGTGAAAAGGAACAAAATCAAGAAAAATTTGAACTAAAATCAAGTGAAATATTAACAAGCCAAGAAGCGGTAAATTGGGATAGCATAAAAACAGAAGTAGAAAATCTTTATAGTGACATGCCATCTATTACTATGGATTTTTATCAAATAAATACAATAAACCAAGAAGATATATTAAACTTTAATAAGGAATATGATAATCTAACAGTTATAGTTCAACAAGAAAGTAAGGAAGATACATTAGGACAATTAAGTAAAATATATGATTATTTACCTAAGTTTTTAAAGTCATCTTCACAAGAAGAATTATATACAACTGTTATTGAAGCAAAGTCACATATATTAAAAGGATATGCAAAATTAGATAGTGAAAAATGGGATGAAATAGCAAATGATGTAAAAATAGGAATTGATACTTATTCAAAATTATTATCAAATGCTAATATTCCTTCTACAACACAATCAAAAGTAAGCAAAGGATACATTATGATAAATGAATTACAAAATGCGGTAAATGTGCAAGATAAATCACTATTTTTGATAAAATATAAAAATCTACTAGAAGAATTGAGCAAGATGTGATATAATAAAAAATAGAGTAAATTGAATAGTCGCTGGTAAATTTCCGAAAGGAATTACGAGAGGAAAGTCCGGGCTTCATAGAGCAAAGATGCTAGATAACGTCTAGTGAGGGAGACCTTAAGGAAAGTGCAACAGAAAATAACCGCCTAAAATTTTTAGGTAAGGGTGAAAAGGTGAGGTAAGAGCTCACCGCTTGCTATGGTGACATTGGCAAGGTCCCTATGTAAACCCCATCTGAAGCAACACCTAAATTGAAGATTAAGCCTGCTCGGCGCCTTCTAACTTGCGTGGCTTGAGGTATATAGCAATATATATCCTAGATAAATGGCTATTTTAAAAGACAGAACCCGGCTTACAGATTTACTCTTTTTTTTATTTTGACAATTATAGATTTTGAGTGTATAATTACAATATCAAAGGATGAAAACAAAGGAGAAATAAATGGAAGAACAAAAGACGACAATTCAAGAAAGAAAACAAAATATGAAATTATATTCTATTTATAGAGCAATATCATTAGACTTAATATTCTATTATGCAATAGAAGTCTTATTTTTAACACAAGTAAAACATTTAAGCGTTGCAGATATTGTTTTAGGTCAATCTTTTTATTCAATATTTATGATTGCTTTACAAATACCAGCAAGTATTTTTGTTGATAGGATAGGAACTAAAAGAGCTACTATATTAGGAAATATATTTAATGCTATATTTATTATTTTAATTATGTGTTGTAATGGACTAGGAAGATTAATATTTGCTCAATTTATTAGTGCTCTATGCTTTTCAATTAAAAACATATCAGATATAGCATTAATACATTATTCAATTCCAGAAACTAAAAAAGAGGGAGAAATATTTTCAAAATTAGAAGAAAAAGGATTAAAAAATTACTATATTTTAGATGCAATTACAGCAATACTTTCAGGATTTCTATATGTAATTAATCCATACATACCAATTACTGGAGCTTTGATTTTTACTATATTATCTATTGTACTATCATTTGAATTTTACGAGTTAGATCCAAAAGTAGAAGAGCAAAATAAAAGGAAGTATTTTTCAGAATTATCAGATGGAATAAAATTTATAGCTAAATCACAAAGATTAAGAAGTTTATTTTTGTATTCAGGAATTTTTTGGGGAATAATTACTCTAATTTCAACATATAGAACAAGTCTTTTAATAGATTTGGGAACATCAGAACAATTTATTACAGTGGTTGCAGCAATTGTTGGAATAGCATCTTCTCTTGGATCGAAAATACAATTACAATTTCATAAACATTTTAGAAATAAATCATTATCTGTACTTTTATATATGCTAACAGGATCAATTATAATTGCAGGGATAGTAGCTATTTTTAATTTAAATTACGAAATCACACTATTTATTATTGTTGCTTGTTTTATATTAATTCATATTGCTAAAGGAATATATACAGTTCTAATTACTAGATATTTAGGTAATTTCGCAGATGACAAAATTTTAACACAAATTTATGCAATTAATGAAATTAGTAGAAATACATTTAGAGCAATTATTGGATTTATAGGTGCTTATTTATTAAATATAACTAATACTTCACATAGTATGATTTTAGTGGGAATTATATTACTTATAACTGTTTTAGGCTTAACAAGCTATATGAAAACAAGATTGCGGTTTAAAACCAGATCAATATGAAAATAACGAAATTTATAATTTATAGTAAAATTATATAGACTTTTTTACATTTTTTATGTATAATAATAAAAAATGTAAAATAATGGAGGTTGTATCAAAATGTATGAAAGAAGTGCTATAGTCTTAGAGAAATACATTGAAAAAATACTAAGATTAAATAAGACATATAATCTAAAGAAAAATAGTGAAAATTATGCAGAATTAATAAGTGAACTTGAAAACTTCCAAATAACAACCGATAAAGACACAAAGGTCATACAAGAATTTGATGATACAGTTAAAAAAATTGAAAATATCCAAAGAGAACAAGAAAAATTATATAAAGCCAATAGAAGATTAGAAGATGATAGGGTTCAATTATTTAGCGAATTAGGAGAAGATTATAAAGTATTAGACAATAAATTAAAGAAAATAGAAGATACTTTAGAAAAAAACAATCAACAAATAATTAAATTAAGAGAAGAATTTATAAAAAACTTACAAGATTTTTCACAAAGACAAAAAGACAGAAATAAATGTGATAAAGAAAGAAGAGTAAGTGAAGCAAGAATTATTAAATATAGAGAAGAAATCCACGCTGAATTTAATGAAATAGATGTACAAGATATGATAAATTTAAAGGATTTTATTGCATCAGAAAAAGAACAAGTAAGACAAGAAGCATTAGAAATCATGATTAAAAATGGAAAAAATGAAAGAGTTCCATTTAATCAAGATGTCTTAAAAAAAGCAGCAAATAATAGGATAGATATTGCCGAAAAAGAAGCAGAGTGTTATATATTAATCTTTGATAAAATGAAAAAACTTTTAGCAGAACCAGATAATGAAAGTATCAAACTAGAAAAATATAGAAAAGCATTGAGAGAAACAACTGTAAAATTAGCATTTTTAAAAGCACAAAAGGAATATATTTTTGGATTTTTAGACTATGAACGAATGACAGCAATAAGTAGTGCTAAAGCACACAAAAAGGTAATGGCTGATGCTTGTAATAACTTTGAATTAGATATGATTCAAATAAAAAATTTATATGAGTTACTTTTAAAAGAAATAGGAAACAAAGCAACACAAAAATCATATAAAGAATTATATAATAAAAATTATTTAAAGAGCATTGAAGATAAAGAAAAGAATTTTGAAGAAGAAGCAAATAATGTAAATCTAAAAACAGGTACTTTAATTAATTCAAATTATTGGAGAATAGAAGGAATAAAAAATATTTATATGGTATTTCAAGAGGAAGTATCTAAAAAATTCGGAAAAGATTTATCTGAATATAAATTAGAGGGCATTGATACATATGAGACTGAAAATGATGAAGAACAAAATAAATATATAGATGACGAAGATGTAGATAATAACGAATATGATGATGAAGAATATGACGACGAAGAAGAAGAGTATGACGATGAAGAAGAATACGAAGAAGAATATGACGAAGAAGATGATGATGAAGACGAGTATGATGACGAAGATGAATACGACGACGAAGACGATGATGATGACGAGTATGATGACGAAGAAGATGATGAAGATGAGTATGATGACGAAGATGAATACGACGACGAAGACGAATATGATGATGAAGACGATGATGATGACGAGGATGAATATGATGACGAAGAAGATAATGATGATGATGAATATGAAGACGAATATGATGACGAAGATGATGAAGATGAGAATGGCAATGACGAAGATGACGATATAGAAGAAATCGATAGTGATGATATTGATAGTATTATAAAAAATAGCAGAAAACAGGTAGCTAAAAAACCAGCAAAATCATCAAAAACCACAAAAAATTCTAAAACTAATAAAACCACTGTTAAAGCAACAAAAACAGCAAAAAATACTAAATCAACTAAAGAAGAAAAAACAACTAAAACTGCAAAACATACAAAAACAGCAGCAACAAAAACAACCAGTAAAACTAATAAAAAGAACAGCAAGGAGAACAAAGATAAGGGATTATTCAACAAATTCTTTAAAAAATAAGATTTTGGCCATATTGCCAAATCTTTATTTTTAAATTGCTATAGGAGGTAAACTTGTAAAATGTTAAAATTAGAAAACATAAAAAAAGATTATGTTTCAGGAGATTCTGTTGTTCAAGCATTAAAAGGAATTAATATTGAATTTAGAAAAAATGAATTTGTATCAATATTAGGGCAAAGTGGATGTGGAAAAACCACTTTACTAAATATAATAGGTGGATTAGACAGATATACTCAAGGTGACTTAATCATAAATGGAAAATCAACCAAACAATTTAAAGACAAAGATTGGGATGCATATAGGAACTATTCAATAGGTTTTGTATTTCAAAGCTATAATTTAATACCACATCAAACTGTTCTATCAAATGTAGAACTTGCTTTAACTATTTCAGGAGTATCAAAAAAAGAGAGAAAAAGAAGAGCTATAAAAGCATTAGAGGATGTTGGATTAAAAGAACAAATAAATAAAAAGCCAAATCAATTATCAGGTGGGCAAATGCAAAGAGTTGCAATTGCAAGAGCTTTAGTAAATAATCCAGATATTATTTTAGCAGATGAGCCAACAGGTGCATTAGACACAAAAACCAGTGTACAAATAATGGAAATATTAAAAGAAATTTCAAAAGACAAATTAATTATTATGGTTACACACAATCCAGATTTAGCTGAAAAATATTCTACAAGAATTGTAAAAATTTTAGATGGGTTAATTATAGATGATTCAAAACCATTTACTAAAGAAGACAAAAAGAAGGAAGAAAATAAAGCAAAATATGGTAGGACATCAATGAAATTCTTTACTGCCTTAAGATTAAGTTTAAATAACTTAATGACTAAAAAAGGAAGAACAATACTAACATCTTTTGCAGGAAGTATTGGAATTATAGGAATAGCACTTATTTTAGCAATTTCTACAGGAGTGCAAAACTATATAGATAGAGTTGAAGAAGAAACTCTATCATCTTATCCAATTATAATAGAAGAGTCCACAATAGATATGTCAAGTATGATGAGATCAATGATGGGAGATTTAGAGGAAGACACTAATAAAGAAGAAGGAAAAGCCTATTCAGCAGATATAATGAACGATATGATAAATACACTTTCTAATAAAAAGCAAAGCAATAACTTAGCAGAGTTAAAGAAATACTTAGAAGAAGAAAATAATGAAATTAAAGAAAATAGCAACAGTATAGCTTATGATTATAACTTAAAAATTAATTTATACAAACAAAATACAGATAACGGAATTGTTAGAGTAAATCCAAGTACTGTAATGAATGCTTTTGGAATGGGAGAAATGATAGAAGCAGGACAAAATTCTTCTGTTGCATCAATGTTTGGAAGTTCTATGATGACAAATACAGACATTTTTATAGAAATGTTAGATAATGAAGAACTATTAAAGCAACAATATGAATTAGTTAAAGGAAAATGGCCAAGTAATTATAATGAAGTTGTTTTAATATTAAAAGAAGATGGGAGAATTGATGACTATACATTGTATTCATTAGGATTAAAAGATCAAAAAGAATTAGAAGAGAAGTGGAAAGCAGTAGAAAAAGGAGAAAAACTAGAAGAAACAGAAGAAGCAACAAGTTATTCTTATGATGAATTATTAAATTTATCTTTTAAACTAATTTTGAATTCAGACTACTATAAAAAAGAAAATGGAATATGGTTAGATAAAAGTGAGGATGAAGATTACCTTAAACAAAAAATTGCAGATGCAGAAAGTATAAAAATAGTAGGAATAATAAAACAAAACGAAGAAAGTATAGCTTCAACGGCAGTAACAAGTGGAGTAGGATATACAAAAGAATTAAAGGAATATGTTATAAATAAATCTAATAAATCAGAAATTGTGAAAGAACAAAGAGAAAATCAAGAAGTTAATGTATTTTCAGGGCTAAAATTCCCAACTGAAGATGACAATGCAAACTTTGATTATAATTCTTTATCTGCTGAACAAAAAATGGCAATGAGTAGACTAAGTAATGAACAAATTGCTCAAATGATGGAAGCATATGCAGAAAATAAAAATGCAAGTTTCGAAAAAAATATGAAAACATTAAGCGGAATTAATTTAGATGAACCAACATCTATAAGTATATATCCAAAAAACTTTGAAGCAAAAGACGAAATCGCAGATGCCATAGAAAGTTATAATCAAAAACAAAAAGATGAAGGAAAAGAAGAAAATGTTATAAATTATACTGATATCGTAGGGCTTATGATGAAATCAGTTAGCCAAATTATAGATACTGTTAGTTATGTATTAATTGCCTTTGTTGCAATATCTTTAATTGTATCTTCAATTATGATTGGTATAATTACCTATATATCAGTATTAGAAAGAACAAAAGAAATAGGTATTTTAAGGGCAATTGGAGCATCTAAAAAAGATATTTCAAGAGTATTTAATGCAGAAACTTTTATAGTAGGTTTAATTGCAGGATTATTAGGAATTGGTATTACAATGTTATTAACTATTCCAATCAACAGTGCAATACGTGCATTAACAGGTGTAACAGTTACAACAATGGTTCCACCAGTAGCAGGAGTTATACTTATAATAATTAGTATGTTATTAACAATAATTGCTGGACTTATACCTGCAAAAATGGCAAGTAAAAAAGATCCAGTAGAAGCTTTAAGAACAGAATAAACCATAAGATTTTTAATAATAACTAATGATAAAGGAGCAAAAATGTATAAAATAGACAAAGTACAAAACGAATACAAGAAAATGCATTCAATTGGAAAAGTAATTAGTATTATAATTTATATAATACTAATTCCAATTATTATATTTAATTTTACATTAATAATAAAGTCATTTATAAATCCAAATGAAACACCAGACTTTTTAGGATATAAAAATTTTGTTATTGTATCTGGTAGTATGGAACCTACAATAAAAATAGGAGATGCAATTTTTGTAAAAGAAGTCCCAGAGGAAGAAATTAAAATAAAAGATATAATCTCTTTTAATGAAGATGGATTAGTTGTTACTCATAGAGTTATTGATATTGTGGAAGAAAATGGAGTGAAAAAATATAAAACAAAGGGAGATAATAATAATGTAGCAGATAAAGAGATGACAACTTATGATAAAATAGAGGGAAAATATCAATTTAAAATTAACCAATTTGGAATAATTACAGAAATTTTAAAAAATAGTATTACATTAATTGTATTGATTTTAATTGTTGTTTTAATGGCATTAAATAAAAATAGAATTAATAAGAAAAAACAAATAAGAAGAGAAAAAAGACAAAAATATGATGAAAGCAAAGAACAGTAATTATATTTAATAATTACTAAAAACGAAGAAATCATAATTTAAAGGTAATTTTATTAAAATAAAAAAGGAGGAAGGTTTATGGAAAAATCAAAAGTTTACTTTTGCAAAGAA